>NZ_SGSW01000220.1:0-254 GCF_004209125.1 Acinetobacter sp. WCHAc060033
CTTTGGCTGAAACAGTGAATGGGTTATACAAAACAGAGGTGATTGAATATTTAAAAGCAGACTGGCAAGGTTTAGCGGATGTACAACTTGCGACATTAAATTGGGTAGATTGGTTCAACAAAAAGCGTGTACACAGCGCATTGGGTTATGTATCGCCTTTTGAGTTTGAAGCAATGTACTATGATAAGATTAACCCGTTAGGTCACGTGGCCTAACTTAAATAAAAATGTCTCCGACAAACCCGGTACGGTTCA
>NZ_SGSW01000221.1:0-253 GCF_004209125.1 Acinetobacter sp. WCHAc060033
GGCTCAACAGAATTTGGCACAGTTACAGCAACAACATGGATTGATGCAAAAAGCATATAAGCTTGGTGAATTGAGTTTAAATGAACTGTTACTTCATTCACAGCAACTGGTTGATGCGCGCGGTCGAATTGATCAAGCCAAAATTGATTATGCAGAAAGCTTGAGTTTACTATTGCTGAATTCGCATCAGTTATGGCCTTTACATGAGGATCATCAGGCAGAGTAAAATAGTAGAGTGCTGATATATCAATGC
>NZ_SGSW01000222.1:0-251 GCF_004209125.1 Acinetobacter sp. WCHAc060033
ACTTGTGCATCGCGTACAGTTGAATTAGCAATGAATTGTTTGGATTGGCTGTTGTAGTAGTCACTGAGGTTTTGGTTGAGTTTTTCGATTTGACTGTTATTGGATGCGGTAGCTTGGTCTTCGCCTTTGAGGTCTTGCATCCATGCAGGGCTGATATGCCATGCTTGTTCTAAGCCAAGACTGGCATTGTCTTGGTTGTTGCTGTGTTGATGTTTACTTTGGACACTACCTGCGCCCTCTTCTTGTTCGAG
>NZ_SGSW01000223.1:0-250 GCF_004209125.1 Acinetobacter sp. WCHAc060033
GATAGAGAATACATCTTCGATTGGCATCAAGAATGCTTTATCGATCGCACGTTCTGGTTCTGGGATGTAAGTGTCAAGCGCTTCAACAAGAGCAAGAACAGCTGGAACACCGTACTGGTTGTCTTCACCGTTAAGTGCAGCTAAAGCTGAACCACGGATTACTGGAGTGTCATCACCAGGGAAGTTATAAGTAGAAAGAAGTTCACGAACTTCCATTTCTACTAATTCGATTAACTCTTCGTCATCAACG
>NZ_SGSW01000224.1:0-250 GCF_004209125.1 Acinetobacter sp. WCHAc060033
AATAGAGAATACGTCTTCGATTGGCATCAAGAATGCTTTATCGATCGCACGTTCTGGTTCTGGGATGTAAGTGTCAAGCGCTTCAACAAGAGCGAGAACAGCTGGAACACCGTACTGACCATCTTCACCGTTAAGCGCAGCTAAAGCTGAACCACGGATTACTGGAGTATCATCACCAGGGAAGTTATAAGTAGAAAGAAGTTCACGAACTTCCATTTCTACTAATTCGATTAACTCTTCGTCATCAACA
>NZ_SGSW01000225.1:0-245 GCF_004209125.1 Acinetobacter sp. WCHAc060033
CCTCTGAATATTCAATCCTTTGAGCAGATATGGATATTTACGGTGAGCTTGATTGGCCTGACTTAGATTTGGTTTGCAATATAACGCCTGAATACCCATTTTCTTCATTAAAGTACGTGTATGACGTCGTCCTATATGATGTCCTTGACGATTCAATAAATCACGCATCATACGGCTACCTGCAAAAGGGTATTGCATATGTGACTCATCCATACAGCGCATCAGCTTCAGATCTGATTCACTCG
>NZ_SGSW01000226.1:0-244 GCF_004209125.1 Acinetobacter sp. WCHAc060033
AGACTCAAATGATTCCTAATGTCAGTGCAATCGTCTGATTCAAGTTGTTTGTCGATGAGATGACCTGCTTTGATTTCTTCGGGTGTGGCGTGTCTGAAGCTACCGAATTCAAAAAAGCTAGCCTTTGCAACTTTGTACAAAGTTCCGTATTCAATTGCTAAAATTACAAATACTCTCTTCATGCTCTCATCGATGGCAACAATAGAATCCCCCACCTTAAACTCGTTATGTTTTGCAATGGCGG
>NZ_SGSW01000227.1:0-238 GCF_004209125.1 Acinetobacter sp. WCHAc060033
GCTGTTGGCTTGGCGTTCTTCTGTTGTGTTGTCTGTGCTATTTGTATTTTGAGTTGTGCTTTGTTGGGTATGTTTCGGTGCCCAATTGCTTTCTTGTAGCAGTTTGTTGATCTGTTCTGTTAGATCTTTGGGTAGGTTGTTTTGGTTGTAGTAGTTTTTTTCAGTGATCAGAAATTCTTGATCTGAGCCATCGTGTTGGTCGATCTCAGGATGTTCAGTGAATTTAAACCAATAACCC
>NZ_SGSW01000228.1:0-238 GCF_004209125.1 Acinetobacter sp. WCHAc060033
GGTTGGTACTAGCCATTTTGAGGAAAATATTGAGTTACAGCGACAGCTCACCGACTTAAAAAAGCAATTTTCTACAATAGAGGAATCTCAAACATCTCTACAGCAAGAGAATGAAAAACTTAAAGAAAACAATATAAAACTGACTGCTAGAGTGAAGCAGTTTATTGAAGAATCTAAAGAACAAGATCAGTTTTTTGAGGAAGTTCAATCCACCAACTCAGAACAAGCCAATAAATTA
>NZ_SGSW01000229.1:0-238 GCF_004209125.1 Acinetobacter sp. WCHAc060033
AGTTGGAACTAGCCATTTTGAGGAAAATATTGAGTTACAGCGACAGCTCACCGACTTAAAAAAGCAATTTTCTACAATAGAGGAATCTAAAACATCTCTACAGCAAGAGAATGAAAAACTTAAAGATAACAATATAAAACTGACTGCTAGAGTGAAGCAGTTTATTGAAGAATCTAAAGAGCAAGATCAGTTTTTTGAGGAACTTCAAGCCAGTAATTCTGAACAAGCCAACAAACTG
>NZ_SGSW01000023.1:0-72957 GCF_004209125.1 Acinetobacter sp. WCHAc060033
CTCTACTTAGGATTTTAAAGAAGTGGAATGCTCCCACTTCTTTAAGTTATTTTAAAAAGAAAGCGTTTCACCATCGATAGGAATTAAAACCTTATCTTGGATTCCTTTGTCTTTTACATATTCTGCAAGCTGAGCACGTGTTACCGACATGTGGTTAATGGCATCCATGTGAACAGCAATAACTTTGGCATTTGGCACTTTCTGAGTTGCTCGGTAAGTATCTTCTTTGCCCATAATAATGGATTCATTAAAGCCATTAACCAAAGCGTTACCTGTATTTAATACAATCACATCCGGTTTAAAAGATTGAATTGCTTGATCAACTTGAGGGCGCCAAATGGTATCACCAGCCACATAAACCGTTTCATGGCCATTAGCTTCAAATACCATACCCATTGCTTCACCTAATCCAGCTTTGAGCTTAGGAATACGGTACATAGCATCAGTACCGTGTTGACCACCGATTCTAGTGAGTTTAATGCCTTCAAACATTGTTTGTGTTAATACACGAACATCTTTAAACCCCTGTGACTGGATGACTTTTTGGTCTTCTTTATTCTGTACAAACAAAGGCATATTTTTTGGAATAGTCGCTTGTGCTGCATCATCCCAATGATCTAAATGTGTATGGGTCACAATTACCGCATCTACACCTTCTAAAATAGTTTCAGGCTTGATGGGCAAATCGACTAATGGGTTACGTAAATAGCTACGATGAGTATCAGGAAAACCTTCATACAAGCCCTTTTTCGCAAACATTGGGTCAATTAAAAAAGTTGTATCAGCATAAGTTACTTTAATCGTTGCATTGCGAATTTCTTGTATATGCGTAACTTTAGAGGTATCTCGCTGAACCAGATTATCATTCGCATATAAATGGGCTGAAGCCATTGCCAGAGAAAGTGTAATAAGAGAACTACTTAAAATTTGATTCATGTTCCAGATCCAATCATTTAGTCATACTTGGATCATGATAGAAATCATCAATCAAAAAAACTGTCCTTAAGGACAATCATCGAAACTATTGGGACAACATGCTATATTCATTATTTTAGAGAGGTAGGTTTAATGGCTATACCAGTGATTGGATTGTTCGTCTATCCCAATATAAATCCATTTCACTTCTCTATTCCCCACACTATCTTCAATATCAAAATTGAAGATAAGCCCTTATTTTACATTAAAATTTTTTCTATAGATGGCCAGCCTGTAAAAACCGAACAATCCATGGTGATTATGCCTGATGGTGGGATCGAACTTATTAAAGAGTCGGATCTTATTATTATTCCTGGGTGGGATGATTTTAATCACGAGCCTGAACAAGTACTTATCGATGCCCTAAATTGGGCATATCAGACTGGAATTAGAATTGTAGGGTTATGCTATGGAACTTATGCATTGGCATATGCTGGTTTACTTGACCATAAAAAAGCAGCTACGCACTGGATGGCTGAACAAGATTTCAGTGAGCGATTTCCACAGGTTCAGCTAGATCATGATGCTTTGTATGTAGAAGACCAAAGGATCGTAACTTCTGCTGGAACAGGCGCAGCGTTAGACTGCTGTTTGTACTTGGTACGTGAAATCTATAATGCACAAATTGCGAATAAAGTCTCTAGAGTAATGGTAATTCCACCTCACCGTGAAGGTGGGCAAGCTCAGTTTATTGAACAGCCAGTAGCAGCATCGAGTCAAGATGCACAAATTAACTTATTACTTGATTTTTTAAGAACGAATTTAGCTGTACAACATAATATTGAAAGCCTAGCTGAACGGACACATATGACACGTAGGACGTTCACACGGCATTTTAAGAAAGCTACAGGTATGACCTTAGTCGATTGGCTAAATACTGAAAGAATCAGATTAAGTTGTGAACTCTTAGAAACGACAAACTTGTCTATCGAAAAGATAGCCGAGCTTTCAGGTTTTAATAATACAGTGTCATTTAGGAAAAAATTTCGTGAGAAATATGGTACCAGCCCTCAGGCATGGAGAAAAGCTTTTGGGATCAACACTAACGATCTTCAGCTCTAAGTAAAATATTTGTAATTTTAACAGTTCAGCATGGATGGCCTTTACGTTAAGGCTATTCTTTGGTTAATAACGTGATTTCAGCGGGGGTATAACCACGCTCATAAAGGATGCTGCAAATGGCTGCTCTAAGATTCTGACAGCTAGATTTTTGAATTTTTTTGAGTAAGTCCAAATCACTATAACTACTTAAGTTATATTTCATTTCGAGAACTTTTGAATTTGGTGGTGAATAAAAGGAATGTAAGAACTTACGTATTCGGGGGCGCATATAGAGCACAAAAAAATAATGGATTATTATCTTATCGAATTTTTTCACAGTAGAAAAGTGGGTGCTCTTAATTTTAATATTGTACTTTGACTCCAAGAGTTTTTATTCAAGTAGATGATTTTACTCAAAGTTAATCTTGTATTCATCCGTAGTAATTTTGATTTTTAAACACTTATATTTTCTTTTCGTCGCACTTAACGCTGAATTGTTCACTTCTGCATGAAACTTAGGATCATTCATTAGCTCATGAAATAGCTTATATCCCATCAACATTTTACTGATCTTTTTATTTTCATTCAGTGTGTTTTCAATTATTTGGTCTAGATCACTTACTGAAAAGTTATACATACCGACCTCTCCACAACGTGAATTTGACTAGTAAATGTACAAAGCAATCACCAATAAAGAACCGATATAAAATATTTTTCTTTAAAAACATATAGATTTTATAAAACCAACATCATCATTCAGGTACAAAGTCTCAAACTCGAATTAATAGTTATTTTACATTACTCGCATCAACTTGACCTGAGGGCTTTATATTCGTAAACAGCAGATGCTACCTACTTACCCTCATCAAAATTTTTAAACTCTTTGGCAAGTTGACTGAGTGTTTTGACTTGTTTTCCATAACGACGACATGAACGGCATGCCAACAAATGAATTTGCAAATCAGCCTGCTCTAGAAACAGAAGTGGTCTGTCTAATCTTTCCGATAATAATTGGGTGGCTTGGCGACACGTTAGCATGAGCAATCCTCCTTCAATAACCATTTATTTTCTAAGCATTCACGTAATCTTGTTCGACTTCTATACATAAGTACATTTAAGTTAGTAACAGTAATTCCGAGCTTTTCACAAATTTCATCTGAGCTCAGTTCAATCATTTCTCTGAGCATAAAAACTTGTGCATATTTGGCTGGTAAATGATTTAAGCAGGCATCAAAAATGATCCAGAAGTCTTGTTGTTCCAACATCTCTTCTGGACTGGGCCATGCTTGAGGGGCTTCATATTTATGCCAATGTCCGGAAGCATCAAATAATGCATCTATACTTAATTCGCTTTCCTCATCATTGAACAATTCACTCATCGTCATCAAACGAGATTTTTGCCGAATTAAATCAATAATTTTGTTTTTTAAAATCGCAAAAACCCATGTTTTAAAAGCCGCCCGACCAGTAAAAGAACCAATATGTTGGTATGCACTGGTTAATGCTTCTTGAACAGCATCTTCAGCAAGTTGAAATGAGGACAATTGTAAAATGGCAAACTTCAACATTTGTTGTCTGAGGTCGATTAAAAAGGCTGAGCTTTGCAGTTGTTGCAATATTTCCTCATCTCTATTTGCTGGCTCAGCGCTCATCCCTTTTCCTCATCATTGTTATTGGGAGCATCTAACAATTCCAATCGAGTTAATTGTATTTTGAGTTCATCGAGCTGTGTTTGGATCTGGGCATTCGAAAAATCAGGGACCGTCGCTTTTATTAAATTTTTAATGTCTTGTTCAACTAACGCTTGTTGATTGAGTTGTTCAATAACCACTGCAAATAAAACGGATAAGCTTTCTATGCAGATATGATCTTGATCATTTCGCCACACCATGATGACACTCGGCATATGCTCAATTTCAGAAATGCTCATGCTTGATAACCATTGATAGACTGGATATTGATAAACGAGCACCCAGACTTGGGTATTTAATTGCCATTTATCCTGCCAAGTCACCGTTGTTTTTGCAATTTCAACGGTATCTAAATAGAGTTCAAGCCATTCAAACTGTAAGAGCTCAGCTAACCAAGGATATTGTTGTAAACTGGGATGCTGACAGTCTGTCAGATACTCTCTAAATTGTAGGGAAATATCATTATAAAATGGTGAATCGCATTGCGCTTTTTGAAAGAATTCACTTAATAGCTTTTGCCACTGTAACTCAGGCAACATTGCTCGAGTTACTGGATAAACCAAGTTAATAAAAGAACAAACATTATTAAAAAGTAAATCTCGATAAATCTGCATTCTTTCCGCAGGAAGTGATTTGGGTAACTCAGTTTGAGGAGAACGAATCCAATCACAAAACTGTTGCTGCGTCGCTTGGAAAGATATTTGCTCTGTTTTCATGACCGCCCTCCTGCTGCATTATTTTAATTTTCGTCATTTCATCTTGTAGCACTTGCCATGATGGAATATTAAAATCCCGCTCAAGTAAGGTTGGCTTTACGCCACAGACTTGATACGTATATTGCAATAATTGCCAAACAGAATCACAGACTTCTGCGCCATGCGTATCAATCAATAGATCTTGTTCAACTTGTTCATGCCCAGCAATATGTATATAACGAATCCGCTCTTTGGGCATTGCTCGAATAAAAGCATACGCATCACTACCGTGGTTTATACTGTTTACATAGGCATTATTTACATCAAGTAATAACTCGCAGTCGGCTTGCTCAAGCACTTCAGAGACAAAGTCGGCTTCACTCATTTCAGCATTTGGCATTAAATAGGTTGAGACATTCTCAATCACCAACCTTTTTCCTAAAATATCTTGGACACGCAAAATGCGTTCAGCCACATATTTGACCGCAGCCTCAGTCATTGGAATCGGCATTAAGTCGTATAAGTAGCCACTATCATGAGTATAGCTTAAATGTTCAGAATAAATCGGGACATGATAATCTGCTAAGAAACTTTTAATCTGTTGAATAAATTCAAGATTGAGCGGATGAGGTCCTCCAATCGATAAAGACAGTCCATGACAGATTAAAGGTACTTTTTCTACGCATCGAGCTAATAGTTTTGCATGCCGACCACCAAAACCCATCCAATTTTCAGGTGCAATCTCTATAAAATCTGGAGCTTTTTCAGCACTAAGAAATTCATCTATAAAATCTCTTCTCAGCCCAAGTCCTACACCAGCTAAATCAACCATAGCGATACTCCAATTTTGGAAATGATGTCGACTATGTGATCCATAGCGACATCATCTTCTAGCTGATTGACTATTTAGCGCCACACTTGCCATCAGCAACTTTTTTCTCAGCACCACATTTCGCATCTGCTGCTTTCTTGGTTGCACCACATTTACCATCTGCTGCTTTTTTATCAGCGCCACATTTTGCTTCAGTGGTCTTTTCGTGTTTATGCATTTTATTTGCACCACACTTAGCTTCACCACATTTGCCATCAGCCGCTTTACTTGCATGTGTTTCTGTCGCATGAGTAGTTGTTGCTGCGGATACTTGAGTTACACCAACTACAGATAAAGCTAATAGTGCTGCGACTGATGTAATTGAGTTTAGTTTGTTCATTTTTCTATTCCTTTAAGATAATTTCTCGGTTTGTACTTAGGTACATATTGTTAGACGACTTAAACTGACATTTATTACAGTCCAAATTAAAAATTATGTAAGAAACACCGTTATCACCCGACTAATGACTATTCAATCGCATTGGGTGTGAATTTATCATGAACAACGTTATCTATCTTTTATCGGAAAAATACCAAAAATTTTGTAGTGTCATAAAACATGTTGATGGTATTGCTGCACTTGCACTAAGACTTTATTTAGTCCCGATATTCTGGATGGCTGGTACAAATAAATTTATCCATTTTCAAGATACAGTCGAATGGTTCGGTAATACTGATTGGGGTTTAGGTCTACCATTTCCTACACTGCTGGCAGTACTCGCAACTTCGACTGAAATTATGGGTTCAATTCTGTTAACAGTAGGTTTATTAACTCGCTTCATCAGCATTCCACTCATTATCACCATGTTAGTTGCTATCGTTACGGTACATTTACCCAATGGATGGCAAGCAATTGCTGATCCGAGTGCGCCATTTGCTAGTGCTCAGGTGATTGCTTCATCTGAAAAGTTAGAAAAGGCTCGCCAGATCTTAGACATGTATGGAAATTATGACTGGTTAACTTCAAGTGGATCATTTGTCATATTGAATAATGGTATTGAGTTTGCAGTAACTTACTTAGTCATGCTGTTAGCTTTATTGGTACTCGGTGGTGGGCGCTATCTAAGTTTTGATTACTGGGTAAAGCGTCTATTTTTTAAAGTAAAAGTGTAAATATCATTATATTTTAGAAATATAGGTATCGAATGATACCTTATTCTAATTAATTCAAAATTACTCGTTAGCACTAGTTTACACAAAAAAAATAGGGAGCCTAAACTCCCATACAGTTCATCAATAACGTTATAGATTATCACCTAACTTAGGCCCGTAAATTTAATGACCGCTTTCGAATTAATAATTTGGTTCATGTGAAAAGTCTGACCTGTAAACGCATTCATGATGTTTACTCCTAATCATTGATGCGAGCGGTTATTTGCCCAAATCATAGGGCAGTCCCATAAAATTTTACGAAGTCCTACGTTATCTAAATTCATCTAATTCACAGCCCTCACACTCCCCTGCAATCCTTTCTGAATATCCTGTACAAATCCATCATCCTGATTGAGCTTAGGTTTTGTCTTAGCTTTCGATTCAACAGGCCGTTGATCAGCTTCAGAAGAAGTCATCGCATAGAACTCCTCCACCAAATCCAACCCCTCATCTGAATCCACCTCAAATCGTGCACTGCCATAAGCCTGCCGAGCCATTTGATCTAAAGCACTTTGGTTAAATCCGCACAGCTTACTTTTCTGGTCAATTTCTTTGGCGGTATGCAAAGCCTCTTGTAAATGAATACTCTCTCTTAAAGTGAGGTCCACGTAGTAGACAGGTGTACGATAGCTTTGAGTGGTGGACTTGCCTCGAAGGGTAAGCTGTAGAGGCAAACATGACAGCAAGCCATTGGATGCAGCATGGTAATAACTGAGTCGTGCTGCCAAAGTACGGATACTATTAAAACCTGTAGTTCTAAAAATGAATGTGCCAAGTTCATCGGATTCATCTAAATTCATATAGAGTCGACCATAAGGTTTACAGAGTCCACCTTGCGCAAATGGACATAAATCAGGGGATGGGCATGCATGTTGTTCTACCCCTTGATTGGTCATTCGCTGGCAAGTTTCACCATTGCCTGAACAGATTAATCGTCCTGTTTGTCGATCAAATAGGCTGTACTCTACCCGCAGATTCAGTTCAGGATCATTGAAGATCATACGGACTGGGATTGAGCGGAGTTTTTGATTGGGTGCTTTAGCTCGAAGTTGTTCATCAAGTGGATGTTTCACCCAACTACTATCCTTATTTTGGATTTGGCTGGTAATGGTGAATTGGTCATCCTTTTCAGGGATGCGCTTGCCATTCTTTTCCACCACCTTACCGATACTGATCCGCCCAAGAATTGGCGGTGTAATGGCTAAACCTTTAATCATGGTATTTTCCTCTTCTGCTTAAATGTGGAGATATGCTTGGTTAAAAATGAAATAGGCATAAAAAATCCCATGCGCTGAGGCATGGGATTTTTGAGTAGAGCTTGAGATTCTGCTTGTGAATTGCACTTAGGCTAAATCTGTTTCAATCATCATTGCAGTAAATGTTGAAACGCCGTGTGCCCTGCTTGCTTTGTGGGTACTGGTTCAGATATTCAGGGTGCGATTTGAGTAATGCCTTGCTATCCAAGCTGATCGAATCTTTCGACTTTTTCCACGTCACTGAACCTGTTTTAAAGGTGGCACGTTCAGCCTCTTGCATCTTGGCTTGAAGTTGATGTTTAAGTAGATCAAATTGCTCTTGGTGTTTTTCAACTTGATTACGTACTAGAATCAATTGTTCAAACTGTTGATTGGCTTGCTCATCTTCAGATAAGTCTGTGGTACTGAGTGGTACATGCTCTGGATACAACAGTTGTAGTGCTTTGGCTGCCGATTCACTGGCATCGGCTTCAGGTGGGGTATCCTTTTCCACACATTCCCAGAAGTAACGTTCGACATTGATGATGTGCTGAATCACCGATTCTGAACGGGTGACTTTAAAGATACGTGTTTCATGTCCACAAATTAAGACACATATATGCGCTGCCTTTTTGCCTGTCACAGCCAATTGATGTTGTACCTGACAGAGTACATATAAAGGCACACCATCTCGCCACAACTTGGCACCATATTCCCCAGCGGTTTTGCCACATCTCCAGATGTGGCTTTTTTTATGCCTAAAATTTAATAATTAGAGGAAATTATTTATGAACTCAGTGTTAATTCAACCTAATCCAGCTAGAACAAATATTCATATCCATCGTTCTAAACTCGCTCATCCAAAACGCTTAGCAGAAACCAAACACATGACTCAAGATGAATGGCTAGAAGTCAGACGTAAGGGTATTGGAAGTAGTGATTGTGCCGCAGCCTGTGGTCTGAATCCTTATATGTCGATGCTTGAACTGTGGATGATCAAAACAGGACGAATTCAACAAAATATCAAAGATGAAAGTGAAGGCCATGCTCCTTTGTATTGGGGCAAGCAGTTGGAGCCGCTCGTTGCGGAATACTACAGCATGTACACCCAGCATAAAGTCAGACGTGTGAATGCAGTACTGCAACATCCTGATCCCGATAAGCATTTCATGTTGGCTAACTTAGACTACTCTGTTGTGGGGAGTGATGAAGTGCAAATTCTGGAATGTAAAGAGGTATTTGGATTCAAGGAGATTTTCAGGATCATATTGATCTGATGGGATCATCTTAGACCCCAAATCTGAATCTAAACTTAAACAATCAAGCGTAATGCTTGTTCAAGTCCACGTTGCTTAAGCCCTGCGCCTGCACCGAACCATGCAGAATCGAGACGGTGATCCTGACTCATGGCGCGACGCTCGTGATCGGCAAATTCTGTGATCGAGCACAATAAACCATAAGCGGTGTCTTTGGCTGAACTAAGCTCTGCTCCACGACCATGTCCATTAAACATGGTCATGACTTTAGACATGGTTCGTCTATTCGGTTCAGTCTTGTTGTCAGCTTTGGCTGTGTGGTTGGCTTGTGCAGCGACATTACGATAGAACTGAATAATGCCCTCGTCTTGTTCTACATTGCTTAGGCTAGTGTTGTTAAACACCGCATCGAAATAGGCTGCTGCTTCGGTCTGTGTGACTTTACGTTGACTGAGTTGTTTCATTTCATACATGTGTTCATCCCATGTACGCACTGAAATACCCAGTTGCTGTTTAATCTTCTCTGCATCGAACTTAGTGCTGTGCGGTACTTTAAGCACACCTGCACTACTGTTCTGTCCATTTAAAGCAATGGCTAAGGTGTTATTACACACCACGCGAATACTGGTGAATTGAGCAGTGGTCGCTAAAGTACCATCACAAGCAGTGGCTAAGAGAATGTAGCCATTGCTCACATCTTTACCTTTTAAGGCTGAGCTTTGTCCCGTTTTAGCCAATGCCCAGAATTTCTTCCCGCCTTTCAGTACCCCAGCGGTTTCCAGTTCAAAGCCCGATTGTTCGGTCAGATCACGATAAAACTCCAAGATCTGTTTAGGTTGCACTTCCTGATAACGCTGACTGACCACAGACAACGGTGCATGGGTATCCGAACGATAAAGTACCCGCTGTTCTTCATAGGGCATGATGATGCTTTGTCCACGCTCATTTTTAGCCATATAGCTGACATCTGAAGATTCAATCTGCCAATCCATACCTGCCTGTTGTGCCCAGACTTCAATCGGTTGATTTTGAGTGAGTTGATTACCTAAGCCATGCCAAGGGGTTTGACCGACATAAGCCATTTGTTCAATTTGATGTGCCATAGTTCTTTTTCCTATTCAATGTAAATTTGGGGTTTTGTAAGTTTTAACGTTTGTAGGGTTGTTTGTGCTGCTTTTATACGACTAAGCTCGAACTGCAAAGTGATGACCACATTCCAGACACTCATACAGAATTTGGGCTTGTGCGGTTTCTTTCAGCATGGGATTGGGTTGCTGTTCTTGTACATAATTGAGAAAACATGCAGCACATCCGACTGCCCCACCTATCACAGCACCGACCACATAGACCATCGGACCTTGCCCTTTGATCAATCGTGCACCTGAAATACCCATTGCGGCATAGTTCACGATATATTGCATCAGGCTCTGCATCGGCGGTTTAAGCAGGGTTTGACCCAATGAAGGATTGGGATTGGATAGATGCGGTTCAGCGATTTCAATCTCATCGCTGGCACACATCGGACAATAAATTCGAGACATAGAGATAACTCCATAAAATTTCAGGCATAAAAAAACCATGCCCTTAAAGGGCATGGTTTTTGATGAGCTTATCTTTAATTCAGTACTTAGAAACTGAGATACACTTCAAGCTTCAGCATTAATTGAACTGATAACTTACACTACCTTTGGTGGTTTCTATATCCACTTGTACGACGTTAGAGAAACTACATTTATCCAGTCGCAATCGAGCTATTTGCCCCATCTGAAAATGTAGTGGGAAATTAAATCTTTTATCAGATCCCATATAGGTACATTGTCCGTTGTTCACCGTGACATTGGTCACTTCTATCGGTTCTGCTGTATTTGAACGGATCGTAATCACTGCAGGACGGTTCCATGTCCCATAAACCATTTCATTCAATTCGACCGAAAAAGTATCTGGTTCCAGCCCTGAACTGCATCCTTGTAAAGCCAATGCAGATAACGAGAGTAATGTGGTAAAGCCCAAAGTTTTCATCAAGTTGTTCATTTTGGATTGCTCCTAAATATTGTATTCAGATGTAGAAATATGAATGCTTTCCCTCAATTAGCATTGAGAAGAGGAAGCCCTTACATCTGGGTAATATGTATTTGAAATTTCTTTATTTTTAAGAGGTACTCAACAGCAGGTTTGGTCACTTTCACCCATCTCCCAGATAATCGAATTTTTCAGGTTCTACAGGGACGACTTTCTTGGGATATTTCTGCAAGAGGGTTTCTGGGGAAAGATAGTTCTCAAGACCAAATTTGAAATTCCATACTGGCGCATGTGAGACATCTTTAAATGGCATGGTTTTCAGTTGTTCTATTGCGTTATCAACAAAGTGCCATTCCAGTTCAACTGCTGATCTTTGCTTAAAGCTTAGTGGTTTGAATACAGGCGAAACATACATCACCTCTATAATATTGTTGCGACGCCGATCTAGATTGCCCGGTTTGTTAAAATAGAAAAAGATGCCATTTAGACTCAGCTGATTATTTTTGAAATCGAATACATACCCTAATTTGAGTTGCCCAAAATATTCGGCGATTTGTTTGGCTAATTCAGGTTGAACTTTTATCAGTACTTCTGATTCCAGAAAAACTCTAGACCCAATATCTTGTCCATATCGAACCGTCATCTGTTCATGATCTGCATCGTAGGTATAGGACGCATAAGAGGAGTTCAACCTAATATCTCGAACACTTCGATTTAAGGCTTGTTCCAGTAATGTCAGATCATAGTCCTTAACCTTGCTTTCCGCATTTTGCCTTTCCCGTTGCACTCGTGCTTCATAGTCCTGTGTTTTTTCAAATTCTTGCTTCGGCTCAATATGAGGGGCTTTCGTATAGCGGATATGATTGATCGCCAAATTATTGCTATATTTGAAATATTCATCGTTGGTCAAATCAATCAACAGATAATTTTCTTGAGGATCATGATTTTGATTACCGATCACGAAAATTTGATCTGGATCTAGATTGAGCTGAGGGTGTATCAGATCATAGTTTCCATAAAAGGTAGAGTCTCCAATCCGTTCTATTTCCCAACTGGTGGGATATCGAATTTTTTGATGTTCTGGGATATCCGAAAGTTCTAATTCTTGCAGACTTTGATCAGGGCTGATCTGCGCCTTCGGCACAATCACGGTTGGTTTCTCAGTGATATTCTGCAAAGCTTTACCGCTTTCTGTTGCTTGAGCTTCTACAGCAGGATCACCACTTTCAGGCTGATCTTTACTGGAACAGGCATTCAGTCCCACCAATAAAATACATAAAGACAGACACTTTAATTTAGTTGTCATCGTGCATCATTCTCTTTCATTGTCCATAAGCACTTCTCAGCAATCACAAAACTGGACTTATGGTGGTTTGATGTTCTTCTTGGAGTTCTGCCTTTTCTTCTGACGTGACTGTTCCGTAGAAAGGAATCTATCTATAGATCAGTGATAAAATGATTCAGATGTGCAGGCCAATAAAGGAACAAGCGCCTTCATTGAGCGTTCCCCAATTGCTAAATTTTTTTAAAATGCAGTTTTATCTGACAACGACAACGCCATAGAGAGTACTGGGGTAAAAAAGAGAATGAGCATTTAAAAATGTAGTACGCATGGCGGACTCCTTGTGTGTATTAAAGAGCTCTACCAAATTACTGCTAAATAATGGTGGCAGAACGAGAGAGGGTTAGCAGACTGACACACAAGAATCAGCACGCACAAGGCGTCCCTCCCTCGCCCTACCGCAACGGAGGAGGAACGAACGAGTTCGCCACCAAAAAATGACTCTTTTGATGTGCTTGTGTGTATATGGTCTGCTAAAACCAACTGACAATGTAGGTCAGCAAACCAAGGATAATTGGCAGGATTTAAACTGTCAACGTTGTATTTTTACTAAAACAATCAATTGAGTGTTTTCGCTATACTTCTGATTCAGAATGACTATTGAATAATCAACATCATCTAAACTTCAACTGAAGCTATAATTTCATGCTGAATTGAACAACACACTTAATTATAATGGTGCTTAGCGTTATGAAAGGAATCTCTGCATGCAGCGATTGAAGTGTATTGGAGGTCCACTGTATGGGCTCGAATATTCGCATTCGCAGGATGAGTTTAAGTTCTTTGATAAACAAACGGGCAAAGAAACCCTTTATTTCAAACAAGTCTTAGACTTTGCCCCACCTCAAGCTTTCTTCATCGCAGAATCGATTTCTCCTGATTTTGCTTATGCACTGGCATTACAACTGATGGGGCAACAATCTCATTCATAGCTTTGTATTTTATTTCAATTTGTGATCATTCTACGTTGACTGATCTTTTGACCAATCCATGCATTGACCTCATGTGCAATCCAACCGACTCGATTGCTGGTTAAATTGATCTGCTGAGGAAAACTGGCATCGTAATACTTGGATTTAGGATCTAGCAGTGAATAAATGGTGGCACGACTCAACCCTGTGATTTCAACCAATTGCTTGATGTTTAGGATTTGGTTGATCTGAAATGTTTGTGAATTTAGCGCATTCATCTGATGGACTCCGATGTGGTATGAAGGCGTGCGTTCTGCACATATCATGTCCATCACCGTAAAAAAATATGTACTCCTCGAAAGCCCACCGTATCCATTGAATTGGATACAGAGGTCAGTCATTTCGATTTACTTTAATGGGATTAGAATCACCATTTCTTACCATTAAAGATTTTAAATCCACGTGTTGCGATGCAAATCTTATTCATCTGCTCACCTACACTCGATGCCGTATTTGGCAAGTCACCAAGATCATCCAATGGGTTTTTAGGCTCAGGAAAGTTAAAAAGCCCATCTGGGTCAAATCCGAATGGATTGCCATTTGAGTGCTGTGTTTCTTCATCTGGAATTTGCAATAAAATCCCCATACCATGAGTGGTATCCTGCCACAGCCTTAATAGATCAACTGAATAGTCAATATCATTGGAATAAAAGACTTTTTGAAAGGTAAGGTAAAATCTAATCACGTAACAGTTTCGAGTACTATCGCGAATTAAGTGGTAATAGCTAAATATGACTTGTGCACGGAACCAAGGTAAGGATGTTAGCTTCTTTTCAAATGCCCGAAATGATTGAATCACTTGATCGACTGATTGCAACAGTTCAGTACCCACTGGATAACTCAGATAGAACTTTAAATCAGGCGCATCTACACTCAATTTGCTGACTTCTGAATAAAGCTCACGCAAATGATCAACTCTCTTCTCGTATTGCTCATTACTTTGATGTAAAGCCTCATGAAAACCCGTAGTTGCAAATAACTGTTTCAGTTTATTTAATACATGCTCCGCCAGCCATTTTGCAGTATGTTTGGCAGTTGGATTAAAATAATGCTGACGTGAGTCGATTTGCTGCAACACAGTAAAATAGGCGTTTCTGAATTGTGTCACCCAAAAACTGCAATCTGAATCTCGATGATGAAACATCAGCTCATTCCACTCTCGAAAGTACTCTAGTAATACTTGAGCCGTTTGTTCAATGATTTTCTGAATATGTTCATCATGAATCATGGGCGGGATGGGTGAACCAAATCGCACTTGAGTAAAGAAGTTGTGTATATCTTGCTCTAAACGTGGTGCAGTCTGATGTTCAATTTGTGTAATGTCCATGGAGAGTCCTATGAAGTGAAATTTTTCATAGAACTGCCCACTCCATATTTTTTTACAGTTAAATGACGATTGGCTCATCCAGTAAGTCAACTAGATCTTGTTCAGACCAAATTCCTGCTTCTGCTGATATTGGATGATTGTTTTTATACTTACGCCCATGCTCGTGGTAAATTCCTTTAAAGAAAGTTCTTTTACCCAATGGCTTAATCAACATCCTCTGCATCAACTTTTCAGGCTGAGTGAGATAACGGGCTACATTCAAAGCATTCTGCATTTCTACAGGCTGATTGCGATGGATCATGCCTATCCCCAATAAACCTCGATCAGCGTATTTTTTTTTCTTTTCAGGGGTATTGTTATTGAGTCCGTAACCTAAACCCTGAGTTATCTCCTGCCACTTTTGAATTACCTCATTCGCTAAGTACCAGTCCTGACAACGCTCAGAACCGTTGTAGATCAGCATCAGATGCGCATGGTAGCCTTTTGTTGTACCCTGCTCTAATGCTAACCCATAGCCCAATAAATGCTTAAAACAGCCATTCTTGTCTTTAAGTAGATAACGAATTGATTCAATATGGCTATAGAAATCCTGCACCGTAATATTTGACATAGACGCTTTTAAATATCCCAAATCCACACGCACAACCAAAACCTTATAATGATCGTTTAGAATCCTCTGCACATATTCTAAAAAGCGGTCTTGATTCTCTTCCTCTTGCTGTTTAAACAACCGAACCTCAGCCAAGTGCTGTGACCTATGACTTCGTAACTGAATCTGTAAGTTGGATATCTCTATAGGTGATAACTGTATCAAATATTCTTCAATCCCTAAATCACCTCGATAAGCTTCAACTAATTGCACCACGTCTTTAAACGCCCCAACCAAAGTACAGTATTCAACATCCTCTTGGTCAAAAACCTTAAATGCAGGAATCAATACACAAAGATGAACAATGAAGTCTGTCTGGTTAAAACCATCATTCAATTGGTAATCAACAAAGTTATTCACTGCGGTCATTACA
Organism: Acinetobacter sp. WCHAc060033; assembly: GCF_004209125.1. Lineage (NCBI taxonomy): Bacteria > Pseudomonadati > Pseudomonadota > Gammaproteobacteria > Moraxellales > Moraxellaceae > Acinetobacter > Acinetobacter sp. WCHAc060033. The sequence goes on from NZ_SGSW01000023.1 coordinate 15,598, forward strand.
GCTGCTTGATGAGAGAGATCGTATTGCAACATGTCAATACTCCTTAGTTATGTTTGATGCATAACTAAGGGATTCAAGTTATTTATTATATATGTGATCTACATTGTAGATATCTATGATCTGTATGAATGAATAGATGTATAATTAGTTAATTAATAATATTATTTACCGACTTAGTATGCAGACCAAGGGTAACAAAACTGACCTGTATATAAGATAGTGTACTTTTCGCTCTCACTGCATTCATGCATTTTTACTCAAATATCCATTTACGAGAGTTAAGGCAGAAATTAGCTTTTATTGTTATTTTTAGGATTGAACAGCCCATACCGCTTCTGATCCTCTAAGCTTAAATTCAACTCTTTGCAGTTAAGCGCATACTCTACAGGATCAACTGATATTTGCTCAAACTCAAGCATATGAAAAGCATCTTGTTCCTTTTCCTGCTTTATCTCTTCAGCATCATAACGACAAAAATAAACTCGGTCACAGAGGTCCGAATTTTGTAATGGTAATACTGCATGATCAAAGTAAACTTTTGAATTCTCCAACTTGCGCACCTCTTTAATGAAAGGCATCATTTCACTACGGAATAGTGCTTGGCAAATGGCAAATAAGGTTTTTGCTCTTGATTCTTCAATGAGCTGCTTTTTCAAAGACATTTGGGTATCCTCGCTATTTCCTTTGTTAGATTTAAAATTTGTATTAACTTCAGGTAATTTAATTTTAGTTAAATACTGATTAAACCGTCCTATCAAAGACATTGGCATTGACGAGCTTAGCCATATTTCTGCCTGGCCTAAATTGGAAATCATTAACTGAATAGAATAATTGAGTAAAAAATCAATTCGAGCAATATTCGCTTGATCCGTATTCAATAATGATTTCCCCATACGAAAACTGGGTATCATAAGTTGTATATACTGACCAAAATTCTTTTCAAATTGGGTCACAAAATTAAATTCTTCTCGAATCTCATGGCTCAGTTTGCTTTGAATAATTTGATAATTAACTTCCTCAGATACTTTGGCAAGTTCATTCACAATATTATTGCAAGAAGGTGATGCTTTGTTTGCTTGATCAAGTGCAGCCAGATACTGAATGAAATTAAATGCTTGTTCTACGACAGATGTATATTCATTAGGGAATTTCAAAAAGTAATAATGCCCAAATATCCGCTTTTCACCCCAAATGGCAGCTGAAAGATTTAAGCAATACACAGGAGCAACTGAATTAAGTAAATTATTGTTCAATGTTCCATCTAGTTTGGAGCGAAGAATTCCCATATCAAATAAATCAGCAATTGCTCGCTGCAATGCATTACGGCTCATTCCAGTCCATTTAGATAATTCATACGTTCCGACATCAAAAATGATTCCATTAGTGTCACTAGACAGCACCATGTTCACTAAAACAAGCCACTGCTTATAATTGAGTTCCAACAACTCGTCAGCATTTTTTTGTTTATGGCTAATTTTGACATCAAACATTAAGCAAAATAAAATTTCCAAAAAATCATATCGTGGATAACTAGCGACAAGCTCAGAAGCAGTTTTTTTAAACCTCATTTTTTTTATACTTTGTTTAGCCGATTTATTCTCTTTTAACTCTACCGCAGGTTGATCACCCTCTTTTGCTTTATCTAAAGCAATACTCAACTGATCAGATGGTTTCCAGCTCCATCGATAACCTACTTGTCTCGGTAGTAGTACTTTATTCAACTTTATAACTTTTTCTTCTGCCCACTCACATAATCCTTTTTCAACCAATACATCTAATGATTTTTTCAATGTTAACCAATTGACCTTTACTCCATCAGCTAGAGCTTTTAAGTCAACTATTGAAATTTTCCGACCACCATAACAGACCAATAATCTTAGAAAAATAATTCGATCAATCGGCGATAAAGTAATTTCCATATGCCTTAGCATAAATATAGATATTGCCCTTAGTTCCCCTTGTCTATTTAGCAATTTTTCGGGATTTTTCATAAAAACAACTATTAGTGATTAATAACCATTACTTTAATTTAATATATAATGTTTATTAACATAAATAATTAGATATCGATTTAACCATCAATTTAATGATTTAAGATCGCCTTATCAGATACAACAATTGGAGCTAAAAAATGGGACGCCCTCAAATTTATTTAAAAGATTGGTGTTTAGAAGATGGTCTGCTTAAAGCAGAATTTATAAAAAAGGAATCGGAAAATCCAAGAGGTCTTGTCATAAAAACTCACCAAGGTTACTCACCAAATTTCAATATGTATCCTCATTTTCTGTCAGGCAATTTTGGTCTTGGAATATTGAGTAATGGCATACAAATTGAAGTCACTCAGAGCTGTTATGAAAAACTAAAAGCCAAATTCCGCACTTTCAAGAAAAATGACAAAGACAAAAACAAAGTTAAAAAGCAATATTACCTAGACCATAAAACTGCGAATTTTTTATCTAAATTTAAAGAAGAAAATCACTTTGATCGTGAGGAGATTGTTATTGAATATCTAGTCCGAAAAAATCAAAGCCAAGAACTACAATTTGAACACCTTAAAAAAATAGACCAATCAACTATCCGTGTTCAAAACTTAAAAAATGAATTGGCAAATTATAAAAGCTTATGTGCACAAGCCGAACACGATAAACTAAATTTACAAGCTCGCATTAATGAATTAGATGACCTCCTAGCCAGAGCATATGCTTTAAATGATTTCTTTAAAGAGACGCTACAAGAACACAAAATTGATTTCCACCATCCTATAATTAATGATGAAACTGCTAGAAAGTATAAATTTGAAATCAGAAATAATTTACGAACATACTTAGAATAAGTGTGTTAATTCAAATTTAACCCTACAGGCACATTAAAAATGAGTAACTGTCAGCTCAAGTTTGAGCTAGTACAAATGAAATCTACAAAAAATCTGATCTCACTAATGTCTATTTTTTATTGTATCTATCAGTCTATTTTAAGCTATTCTTATTTGAAACCCATTAGATTTACCACAATCTTTATCCAATGACGTCTATTCCGATATATTCCAATCCAAAATTTTATGTGGGGCAAAAGTATAGGTAAGAAAAAAGCCCTTGCAAATACAAGGGCTTTTTTCAAAATTTGGCGGAAGCGGTGCTAGTCAAATAAAAGACCTAACCATTTGGTTTAGAACGAAATATATATTCATATTTAATTTTTTACTGCAATTAAGTTCTTTCGAACGACCATACATTTATCAATTTTCTTGCTTTAACAGCACAGTTATTAAGGTTATCTTATACTCTTGTTCGTGGCAAACTATCACAGAACTTAATGACCTTTTGTACAATCTCCGAAATGATACGATCAGATCAATGACTTCAATCTAAAACTTGTGTTGAGAGGGCTATCTATTATGCTCACATTAGTCTCCCTAATACTATCCCTGCAATAACAGCAAAAACGGCAATAATAAACATCATAACGAAACCTCTTTTGTTGGTTTCGTCATCCTTCCGTTTATTACCTACTTGTTGTTTGAGTTCATGATTCAGTTCAACCAAGCTCTTATTTTCGTTGATTAATGTCTGTATATCTGTTCGATCAGCCAGTTGCTTTAAATTGGCAGACAAGGCAATCACATCTTCGCTTTTTACCTTAAGGTCATTCTCTAGCTTAAAAATTTTAATTTTCTGTTGCTCTAAGATGTCATTTCTAGAAAATAACTCATCAAACTGCCCTTTCAAATGTATTCCTGCATCTGATGGAGTGATTGCAGAATGATCCGCTAAGTAATCTAAAAGCGTTACATCGGAATTATGGCCCAAGCCTACAATTCGATATCCATTCAAATTAGAAAAGGCCTTTAATACTTTTTCATCATTAAAGATATCAAATGCTTCACTACTTCCCCCTCCTCGAATAATCACAACAATATCATAAGCAGTACAAGAGTTTATTACTTGTGATAAGGCATCAACATTGCTTAAGCTGACGGGCTTCTCATCAAAATTGAACTCATCACGATATTCACTGAGATAGTTGTAAAAGTCTTTTTGTACATCAACTTTACTTGCTGAGGAGTAAATCACAGCGACTGAAAGATCAAATTGATTGGGAAAAATATAGCTCTTAGGTCTATGTTTTTTTAAAACAACTAATGTTGACAGCTTCGACTGGAATGCTTGTATTGCACTATCTTCTTCAATAGTCCGTATAGCGTACCCTTTTAATCTTTTAGTGCATTGCTCTCTAAAAAAATTAAATGTTGGCACTCCTTGTATTTCAACATAACTACCATTTTTGAAACTAGATAGCAGGTGTTTTGAAATCTCAACCTCGATAGCTCCAGTTGCATCTTGAATGATCAGATCATAAACAGATGTCCATTTTGAATTTTCAACTGCTTGCTCAACATTTTTTAATATACCACGTACACAAAACAATTGTCGTTCTTGTTTCCGCTGGGCAATACAGGCATTTAAGGTATCATTTAAAAAGTTATGTAAGTCACTGATCATAAAAGTGGGTAAAAAATTCTGGTTCATAACACATCTTAAAATTTATATACATCTGTCAACTTAAAGCTTTATCTCGGGATAAAGCACTTAGGCTATTTACCATCCCAGTACCAATACACTTCACCCCAATCCGTTTCTGAAAGGATCGGCAAGATTGCACCTTGCGTAAAATACAGTCGTGTATCGGGTTTAGCTGGAGTAATCCAATGACCTGTTTTAATACAAGCTTCGCCACCTTTTACTTTTATACGTTCCAGCTGTTCCTCATTTGGAACCACATTTGATTGTGTACGCGCAAAATCCACTAAGTCTTTTGGATAGAACTCGTGCTCACGGTAAAAAGCATCATCTATACCTAATAACCATGTCACCGCTGCTGCTTCCCATGACCAATAACCATAGTAGCTAACGCCCGACCTCAAATCAGTTTGTGGATGTTGATCATGATAAGGCTCTCGACGACTCGCCTCATACCAACTTTCTAAATATTGCAACATTAAAGCGGAACGTTGCTCAGGTGCAGCATTAAATACCTTAATTAACTTCCGATAAGGTAAATGCCGTCTAGCTTCATCTGGTGGTGTACCTCGATCTGCTACAAACGGAGCAACCAGACGCTCGATTAAACCATCTTTCTCTTGGCCTTCAGGTGTGGCTTCAACATAATCAATAATCGGCATAATCCGATACATTTGGTCAGCATAACCCGTCAATAAACCGAAACAAATCAGACGTAAAGCCACATACCAATAGTCTTCTGTACCTAAACTAATATGCCAGACATAACGCCCACCAGCATCGGGACTTAAATTATATAAATGACTGGTTTCAGCATATTCTTCCATCCAATGCAGTAAGTAAGGATAAAGCTCTTTAATGAAACCAACATCCCCACCCGCAGAGTACTGTAAAGACATCAAATCTAAAGCATCAATTATCCGTCTTCGTCCCGAAGCAATATAACCACCAAACTTCTTTTCATTTTTATAATCACTAAAGCCATCAGTAACTGAATATAACCCATTTACAAGCTCATCAAAGTTTTCATGATAGTCCTGTTTTAATAAATGATTATCTCTAAAATCACTCTCGTCAGTAACTTCTAACTCTAACCATTTTTGCCAATCTATTTCTTGATCATTGACTATTATTGACATTCTTAACGCTCCAGCATTTCATTGGGCAAAACAAATTCTAAAGTAATTGCGTGTGCAGTCACTGTACGGGTACATTTCGGTTTATCCAGCCCTTTACATTGACTGTGATGATCAAATAAATTTCCTGTAATCGTCACCAAGCTCCGATCATAAGGACACTGTACCGCAACTGTTTTACCCACTCTTTTTTCAGTACTCGCTTTAAATCTAACTCTTTCCCATGCTTTAATTTTGGTTATAAATGAACTATGGCTTGGAATAATTTGTGCACTATTAATTTTTTTAGATATCCAAAGATGTGACATTTGTGCTCCATCACTTGCAGTTTTACCCAATGCATTTTTAGTTTTTTTCTCTTTGGAAGACTTTACATAGACATCCAAGCCCATGCTTAAAGCATCCATTGCTGCTTTCGGAGTCATGATTTTTCGATGACTGGCTAAATTCGTCGCTTTACTATCTGTAATTCGGTACTTATGCCCAATACTATTGCTATACCAAGCATGGTCAATACCATCATGCCCAGTATCATGATATTCATACAGCACACCATTATTATTAATTTTGGTACGGCTCTTTTTCCGCTTCACAAAGTAATAATCCGTGATGTGTTCACCACCCGAACCTAATTCCTTATTACTGCGCTTTTTAGATTGTCTTTTAGTTGAGGTATTCGTCGTTCCAGTATTGGCTGTATTACCACGTGTATTTTTAAAAACTTGACCATTCTGCTGTGTACGAGGAGCAGACGTAGAATTAGGTTTCTTTGAACCACCTGGCGTATGGATGGGCGCCTTCGCTGTGGTATTAGGATAAGGGGTTGCCAAAGCTTTTTTATGGGCTAATTGCAGGTCTTTCATCACCATTTCAATTTGCCTGTTCGCAACTGTTTTCATTTTTCTCAGTTGCACTACAAGTGTCTTTAATCGGGCTTGTCCCAAGACCGCTCTAGTCATCCAGCTATCAAAAACATTAATGAGTCGATCTATTATTTTATTAGTGGTGGTCTGCAACTGTTTGGTATAAGCGTTCCAATTTAAGTTCCTAAACCATTTTTCAACATTGCCACGCATGGTTTTACTTGGAATTGCATCTAATATTGCCCCCATAGATTTACCAGAACGCAATTGCTTAAATACGATTTTAAGTCCATCTCCTGCAACAGGAACAAATGCAATTAAATTAAAGACTAAATCAAACCAGTTGTCTTTGTTATTCGGGTTTTCTGAAATTTTGACAATTGAAACAATGACATTACTGACATCCACCCCTTGCCCCACAAAAGGGATACAGCCTATCACAACTGCTACAATCATTTGTGCAGGGCTTGATCCACTCCCGTCTAATACACCTTTTATCCAGTCGGCTGCCGATTGCTCGCCTTTTTTAGTGACTCTAATGGTTTTAGCTGGTGACTTTGCAACTGCTGTACTCATAAATCACCCCCAAAACCAAAATGTGGCGTTGCTTGTTCATTCAATGGGATTTCTTCTGCATGATCAGCAATAGCATCATCTGAATTATTTTGTTGTTCTAAAGCTTTTTCCTCATAATCATTGATATGGTCGTCATACTCTACACCTTGCCCATCTATCATGGCCTGTATTTCATCAGGGAAATATTCATCTAATAAGTGGTCAAGTTCTTGTTTGTTATATTGTTCGATCAATTGTTCTGCTTCCGCAATACTCATTACTTGTCTATCTTTAAATGTATTGTCCTGTTTGGGCTGATCAGGTTTAGCCTCCATATTGCTAAAACCGTAATATACCTTTGGCTGGATTTTATCAGCAGGAATCTGGACTTTGGCATAACCACGACTATCCAGAAGGCCTTCTTGCGTCGTACCATCCTGAAATATAAGTTTATAAGGGGCTTGAGCGACTGGCTTTAAATCCTCATACATGTATTTGAGTGCTAGCTCTTTAGCAGGCATATTCAACTGAGGTAAAGCAGGTAAAGTACTGGAAGCACTTTCTCCCCCCATAAATACATGCTGCCCAGCCTTTACTTCAAACTTTCCACCCGTTTTGGGGAAAATTCCAGAATTATTCAGTGCAATCTGCGATGAACCACCTGTAATCAATACTTCTTTTGGGCTACTGATTTCAATGCGATCATCCGTCGAAGAAATTGTTATGCCCAGCTTGGCAAATACATCTAAAGCATCTGACTGTGCCTGAATCTCGACTTTACTCTGCGCTGCAATAGCTTTAATGCCACCTTGAGCAGCAAATAAACTGAGTTTGTTTTGCGCGTGTGCAATCAAATTCTTTTGCGTACTCAAGTTGATGCTATCGCCTGCAAACTGGTTAATTTGTCCATCAGCCGAGACATGAATGTCTGCATTTGTGCTTAAACCAATCCCATCTGGCGAGTTTAAAAGTAATAGCGCCTTTTCAAATTTAGCAATCTGTTCTTGGATTTGATCTGCAAACTCTTTGAGTTGTTCAATCGATTCTATTTCATCGGTTTGCTGGTTTTTGGCAACTTCACTGAGTGCTTTGGCATTATTCTGGTTGCTTTCAAATTGTTGTTTAGCAACTTGTGCATCCAGATGTTCGCCCTGAGCCTGATCTTGTTTATAGGTGGAAAGAAGTAGTCCTTCTCCTGCTCTTAGCGCCCCCCATTGGTCAGTACGGAGTTCAAAGCCTTCTCCACGGTCTTCACTTTCTTCGGTGGCTTTGGGATGACTCAGTTTACCTAAGTTAAGTTGACTTGCCGCATGACTGCTTTGCAGCTGTGCACTAATTTGACCTGTAGTGTCATCAAATCGGAGCTGGTTAAAGCCCTCTCCCTGATATTCTTTAGATTTTATGCCTGCCAGTTTTTTGGTATCAGGCAGTTGTCCTGCATTATCAAATTTTGTAGGAGAACGCTGTGCTTCATGAAGACGTCCCACCACGAAAGGACGATCTATGTCTCCTTGAAAGAAGTCAATGACTACAATTTCCCCAATTCGTGGCAAGAAACGTGCCCCGTAGCCTTCACCTGCCCATGGGGTTAATACATCCACCCAAGCAGAGTCCGTATCGTTATCATTGCTGCCCGCGCCGCCATCATGCATATGGTCTTCATTTCTTGTGAATAAAAAGCGAACTTTGATGCGTCCCCATTCATCGACATGGATTTCTTCACCATTCGGTCCAACCACCTGAGCACGTTGCGGGTGGGCAGCAGGGCGATGCTGCTCGGGATGATAAGCGGGGACAGTTTTAATATGTCGACGTTGTAAGCTCAGCAGATTGCCTTGGCGCTGTTCACTTGCAATGCTGCTCAGTGTAGACGTGAATTGCCAATGACTTTGTTGGAGAAGTTGCTCTAGTTGTTGGTTTAAATCTTTCGGTAGGTTGTTTTGACTATAAAAGGTTTTTTCGGTAATGAGAAATTCTTTGTCTGCACCACTGTGTTGATTAATTTCTGGATGATCTTGCAGTTCAAACCAGTAACCCACATGAGCATCTCGCACCGTAGACTGTGCACAGAAATGCTTGGCTTGTGCATTGTAGTAGTCCGATAGCTACTGGTTAAATTGTTCTAGTTGTGGATTGCCCGATGCTGTTGCACCATCCTCCCCATTCAGGTCTTGCATCCATGCGGGTGAAAAATGCCATGCTTGCTCTAGCCCTAAACTTGCAACATCATATTGCTCGCTCTGCTGATGTTTGCTTTGCACGCTGCCTGCACCATCATCTTGGGTCAGTGCATCAGCTTGCCAGCGCTGAACATGCACTGCTGTGGGCTGTAACTGGCGTTGTGCCTGCCAATCGATAATGCTATCTACGGCTTGAACAGCACTGCTCTGATGAAAGCGGATAAAACGTCGCGGCAGGGCTTGGTAGTGCTGGTTATCGTCAATTAAGCGTAGCTTTTGTGCTTGAATCGGTTGGTGAGTTTGGGCAAGCAGGGTTTGTGCTTCATCAATCAACCAACTCATCCCTTCACTTCTCATTAGGCGCGTCAGAAAGTCATAATCACTTTCATTGCTTTGCATGATGAAAGGTCGAATGTCGTACTCTCGGCTCAGCCCTGCTAAATCAAGGCTCAGGCTTGCCGCAAACAGCGGACTTTTTTGTTGCCACTCTTGGAACAGTATGTTGACCACATCCACCACATTTTTATTCATAAACACACGACTGTTACGGCGTTGTTTCCATAATGTGGTCGGGTCTTCAAGTGTGAGGCGATATAAGGTCAGTGCACCATCACTTGCTCCAGCTTGAGCTTGGGTGATGATGCCTGTGATACGGCTCAATTGGCCTGTGTCAGTCACTTGGTCTATAGCGACCTGACAGCCAATAAACTGTTTTAGCGGAATAAATGCATGTGTCGACAAGCAAATTAAACTGGCGGTTAAGCCTTGATTTAAGCTATGCGTACCGTCTATTCGCTGTAAATAGACCTGCTGATTCAGCAACGCATTGGCAAACTGGATATGCAGTACACGTTTTTGTGTAGTGAATCCTAGCTGTTCTAAAGCAGCATAAATATGATTCAACATAATGTTTTTAATAAATATAAAGTGAATGTCGTAATTATAAAGTTTGCCGTATAGTATAAAAATTTAGCGTTTTTGACCAGCGCCAGGCTGAATTTTATGGCACTTTATGACATAAATTGCGTACGATTACAGGCTTTATTAAGAACCTAATTAGGTTATGTGGTTTGACTTGGACAGCCCCAGATTACTCTATACTTTGTATAAGACTTGAATGCCATCAATACCCTAGACAAATTTCATCCATCCTTTATACATAGGACAGAATCTTATGTGCGAACAACGACATACACTAAAATTTTAAGATAAAATTGTTCAATTGATTACTAAACGTAGATATTGTATCTCAGATGTCAAAGAACATTTAGGGGTATCACCTCATAACCTTTATGGTAATATATACTCTACGCAACACGTCTAATGAACACTAACTGCTCGAAGGAAAGAAATCATTATCTCGCAGCACACGATTTAAATAGTCGATTACTTCAACTCCCATCCTTTTCTATACAGTTTCTTGATCGAGAAAATCCGCCCACTGTTGCAACCACTTTGCACATTCATTTTCATATCCATGCAAATTATAAGTTCCTTCGATGCCCTTTTTAGAATGCCCAAGAACTGCTTCAGCGACATCGCTTGGACAACCCAATCGTGATAAACCTGTACGTACTGTCCTTCTCAAATCATGAGGATTCCAATCCTCCATTTCTTCAGGCCAAAGCTGCTCGTCTTTAAATGAATGTTTTTTGGCTCTAGTCTTTTCTTTTAATAACCACTTGGCTTCGGTAATTGTTTTCTGTGCAATCGGCTTTCCAGTACGATAAGAAGGAAAAACATACTCGCCACCGATTTCTTCAAGCTTTTTCAAATAGTCCACACATTGCCTTGACAATTGAACATATCGCTCACTACCATTCTTTGTAGCTCGTAAATGCCAAGTTGCTTTTTCTAAATTAAAATCTTTCCACTCTGCATTACAAATTTCACCGGTTCGGCAACCTGTCCAAAGTGTCATCAATAAAATACTTTTATGATGTTTCGAGAACCCAGACTTGGGAAGCCACTGTAAAACTGCTTTTAATTCGATCTCACTCAGCACACGCTGTCGCTTATTAGCAGTTAATTTAATTCTAGTTTGCTTCAAACTAGACTTTGCAAGTAAGCCAGGATTTGCAAAAGTATCTGGGAAGTAATCTAAGCCAATACAATATTCATAAGCAGCCGTTAGTTCGGATAACACTTTTCCTGCTTGAACTTGGGCTCCACGATCAATGATTCCCTTAATCAGACTCACTATATCTTTACGTGTGATTTCTACCGCAGCTTTTTCACCAATAGAACTGACCACATCAACATATAAGGTACGTCTAGCTTCAATTTGTCCCTTGATTGCTCTACTACCCTTAACTATTTTCTTTTTGTTACTCTGTTCATCAAAAATATGCTTATCTTCAATTACATTTTCTAAATATAAATCAACAACATTTTTGACAGACAGCACATCAGCCGCAACTACTTGTCGTATCTTTTCTTCAACTTTAGAGTTTTTTCGTTGCGTAATTGGACATACGCCCTGAGCACGCAATAATTTTAACTTTTGCAGCTCTACCCTAGCCTCAGCCAAAGATAGTGCTGGATAATGACCTAGAGTGATCGTTTTAAGCGAATTATCTATAGGGCTACGATATCTATATTTAAAACTTTTAACCCCTGTCTTACCACAGCCTACCCTCAAACCTGAATATTCACCCACATCAGTTTTATCTTTATCGCCTGCTTTCATTTTTTCTATTGCACGCGCAGATAAAGCAATTTTTTTAGTTTCAATCTTTTCCAACATTTCTTTTCTCTTTTGTACATTCAACTGAATTTGTTACCATATTCAACCTGAGTAGAATTGAACTATCCCACACCCCTTCAAAAATGATTATGCCTTAAAACAAGTTACACTAAAAGGTATACTTTTCTATTGGATTAGATAGGATTAATTCAGAATAAATAGGATCTGGTTGGACAGTCAGACTTGTTTTAAAATTTAATTAATTGTTTAAATTTAAGGATTTAGCATAGATGAACATGCAAGAAATCATAGCTGACATATCTTCCCACACTCCTATGATGCAGCAATATCTAAAAGTAAAAATGCAGCATCCACACTCGTTAATGTTTTATCGTATGGGTGATTTCTACGAACTTTTCTTTGACGATGCAAAAAAAGCAGCAAAACTTTTAGGCATCACCCTAACCCATCGCGGAAAAGCCAATGGCAATCCGATTCCAATGGCTGGTGTACCTTTTCATGCTGCCGAAGGCTATTTAGCACGCTTAGTTAAAAAAGGCGAAACAGTTGTTATTTGTGAGCAAATCGGAGAAGTTACAGGGAAAGGTCCTGTAGAGCGCGGTGTGGTGCGAATCATCACCCCAGGAACATTAACCGATGATGCTTTACTCACAGCAACACAAACGTCTAATCTTGTCGCGCTATGTTTCCAACAAAATCAAATCGGTATTGCGCTACTTGATTTAAGTGCGGGTATTTTTAAAGTACAACAACAAGAATTTAAGTCTGAACAGCTTGCGATTGAATTGGCACGTCTAATGCCAAGTGAAATTTTGGTCGACGAAGATATTGTCGATCCGAACATCATTGAACAAATCAAAAAGCAAATCGAATGCCCAATTACCAAACGCCCTAATGTTGATTTTAATTTAAATAATGCTCAAAAAACCTTGTGCGATCAGTTTGCTGTTTCCACCTTATCTGGCTTTGGCATTGACCATTTACCTTTAGCCAAAGCTGCCGCTGCCGCACTGATTCATTATGCCAAAGAAACTCAAAAAACAGCACTCCCCCATATTCGTTCGATCAAATTAGAACAAAGCTCTGACTTTATCGCACTTGATCCCGTGACACGTCGTAACTTGGAAATTATTGACCCACTATTTGAGCATGGCACTTCACTGTTTAGTTTAATTAATGATTGCCAAACTGCAATGGGCGGACGACTGCTTGCACGTACGTTGATGCAACCACTTCGTGATACGCAGATTTTAGATGCTCGTCTTGATGCCATTGATGCACTTCTTAAAGGCTATCACGAATCACCTGTACGTTTGGTTCTCAAAGAAATTGGTGATATTGAACGTGTACTCAGCCGTGTTGCCTTAGGTAGTGCTCGTCCTCGCGATTTAGTTCAACTTCGTCAAGCTTGTGCGCAGATTCCTTTTTTAAGACATGCATTACAGCCTATTTTAAGCAGCACTCAATCACAATTGATCACGCAATTGAATGAAGAGTTAGGTGACTTTAATGGTCTACATCAGCGCTTAATGTCTGCGATTGTTGAACATCCACCTGTTTTATTACGTGATGGCAATGTTATTGCCGAAGGCTTTGATGATGAATTGGATGAACTGCGTAAAATCCGTGATCATGCAGGACAATTCCTCATTGATTTAGAAATTAAAGAGCGTGAATCTACAGGAATTAATACTTTAAAAATCGGCTATAACCGTGTCAGTGGTTACTATATTGAATTGACACGTGCGCAAGCTGAGCAAGCACCTGATCATTATATTCGCCGTCAAACCTTGAAGAATGCGGAACGTTATATCACGCCTGAGCTGAAATCATTTGAAGATAAAGTGCTTTCAAGTGAGTCACGTGCGCTTGCTCGAGAAAAACTGCTCTTTGAAATGTTATTGGATGAGTTACGTGCGGATATTGCCAATTTACAAATGATGAGTGCATCTATTGCACATATTGATTTATTGGCAAATTTTTCCCATCAAGCACGTTTAAACAATTGGAATCGCCCTGAATATAGCCCTGAAATTGGCATTAAAATCAGTGCAGGACGTCACCCAGTTGTTGAATCATTGAGTAAAACACCTTATACCCCCAATGACACCTTACTTGATTTTAATCATCGTATGGCAATCATTACGGGACCAAACATGGGGGGAAAATCGACCTTCATGCGTCAAACTGCGTTAATCAGTTTACTCGCCTACTGTGGTAGCTTCGTCCCTGCCAAAGCAGCCAAATTAGGACCTATTGATCGTATCTTTACCCGTATTGGTTCTGCCGATGATTTATCTACAGGTAAATCAACCTTTATGGTGGAAATGACTGAAACCTCGCAGATTTTGCATCATGCGACTAATCAATCCTTGGTACTCATGGACGAAGTTGGTCGTGGTACCAGTACCTATGACGGCTTATCTCTCGCATGGGCATGCGTGCTTGATTTGACCAAACGTATTAAATGCTTATGTCTTTTTGCCACACACTATTTTGAATTGACTGAGCTTTCAAAAGAAGTTGCGATTGATAACTATCATGTCACAGCAAAAGAGTTGAATGGCAATTTGATTTTACTGCATAAAGTTCAACAAGGTCCTGCAAGCCAAAGTCATGGTTTGCAAGTGGCAAAACTTGCTGGTATTCCGGCAGGTGTGATTAAAGAAGCACAAAAGCGTTTGAAAATTTTAGAAAAACAACAGCAACAACAGTTACAAACTGTGGTTCAAAATGATTTATTTGCTGAAGTAGAAAATGCAATTACTCCATCCACTGAACCTGAAATATTTGAACACGTTATTGAAGTTGAGAAAATTGTCGAAGTAGTAAAACCATCACCTGCATTAGAAGCGTTACAGCAACTTGATGTTGATGATCTAACTCCTCGCCAAGCTTTAGAACAACTCTATCAATTAAAACAAATGCTCAAAAACGGTTAGACTAAATTTTCATAGCATTATGAGAATAAGTGCAAAGCCTCATACTTTTATGGGGCTTTCTTTTAATTTGATCATTAAACAAACAGTTTATTCACTTTTTATCAAAAATAGCAGTCCTATATATAACAAATATCAATAAAAGCAATTGTTAGTTGGGGGCTTTTTTGCCTAAAATACACCATTATTAATTAGAACCATATTTTTAGGTAGCTGACGCCATGACCTTTGTTGTCACTGAAAATTGTATCAAGTGTAAATATCAAGACTGCGTAGAAGTATGTCCAGTAGACTGTTTTTATGAAGGTCCTAACTTTCTTGTAATTAGCCCAGATGAATGTATCGACTGTGCTTTGTGTGAACCAGAATGTCCAGCAAATGCTATTTTCTCTGAAGATGAATTGCCTGAAGGACAAGAAGTATTTATTGAACTAAATGCTGAACTTGCGCAAAAATGGCCAAACATCACGCAAATCGGTGATCAGCCTGAAGACCGCGAAGAATGGAACGGTAAAACAGACAAATTACAATACTTAGAAAAATAAGTTTTTGTACAGGAAAGATCAGCTTAGGCTGATCTTTTTGCATTAATATCTAAAAAATGTACATTTATTTGCAAAATATCCATATTACCTCGCACGAACTAGACTAAAATAGTGTGTTACCCCCTTTAGCTAATATTGAGAATGAAATATATTTTGAAAGGTTTACTTGCTGTCGGCATGACCTGCATGGTTTTGGCTGGATGTACATCTACCCCTCAAAAGAGTCCAACAATTAGCACCCCGCATGGTCAACGTATTTATATTCCAGAAGAAAAAATTACGATTGAGCGTCCAATACCACAAAAAACGATGCCTAACTCCTATCGCCAATGGTTAATGGATGGTGAGAATCAATCACGCGCGCGTGCATACGAACGTTTTCTTGAACAAAATAATGCAGGTAACATTATTCCAAGTTTTGAGTTGTTTAGAACCGCTCGTGATTGGGATCGATGTGGTAAATCTGAATATATGATTCCGAGCCAAGAAGTTTGGCGTAATCAACTTCCAACATTAAAAGTATTTAAATATTTAATTGCATCTAAAGTTCTTACAGATTTTACAGTTACTTCGGTTTATCGTGATCTACCATTAAATCAATGTGCGGGTGGTGCTGGTTCATCACGCCATTTGTTTAATTCAGCGATTGATTTCCGTATTGGACCTGCCAATCCTCAACCTGAAGATTATGCTTATATTGAATATACCAAGTTCAAACTTTGTCAGTTCTGGTCGCAATATGGACAAAGCCTCAATATGGGACTTGGACTTTACTCATCTGGTCAAATTCATATCGATACGCAAGGTTACCGTACATGGGGACCTGACTTAACTCGTAATAGTTCGATGTGTCATTTTTAATCGGTATTTACAATTTTAAGTTTGGGATGAACCACTAAATTCCAAACTTAGTTTTATATTTTAATCATAAAAATGCCCGATCACTTGATCGGGCATTTTTATCTAAACCTAATGGTCTAAATCTTGCTTAATGAAATTAAACTCTCATTAATCAATTGCAGGCGTATAAGTACCATCCGCAATTGCATCTTTAATACGATCAGCTTCAGCAAGCACGAGTGCAAGCAAATTCTGTACGTTTTCCAAAGTTGCAACAGGACTTAAAGTGGTCATTTTCAATGATTGAACATTGCCGACTTTAGTTACACCAATATTCGCTTCACCACGGGCAAACAATTCATCTGCCACGTTTTGGTTCAACGTATCCAATAATTCAACAGGATAACCTTGCGGAATCACACGGAACAATACAGATGCAAACTGTGGATCAACCAACATTTCAAGACCATCGGTTGCATTGATATAGTCTGCAACTTCACGTGTCAGTTTCACACCATGATCAATCATAGAACCGTAAAGTTCTTCACCTAAGTTTTCAATCGTCATCCACAATTTCAACGCATCAAAACGACGAGTTGTTTGTAGTGATTTAGACACTAGGTTTGGTACACCATGCTCTTCATCATAAGCTGAGTTTAAATACTCAGCTTCGTAGTGCATGAAACGATAGTTCGCTTCATCTTTCAGCAAGAACG
Source organism: Acinetobacter sp. WCHAc060033 (assembly GCF_004209125.1). Taxonomy (NCBI): domain Bacteria; kingdom Pseudomonadati; phylum Pseudomonadota; class Gammaproteobacteria; order Moraxellales; family Moraxellaceae; genus Acinetobacter; species Acinetobacter sp. WCHAc060033. The sequence continues at coordinate 32,596 of NZ_SGSW01000023.1, forward strand.
CACCACAAGAAATGCTTTGGAAATAGTGCTTATGGAAATCCAGCGTAATCGAATCTGACAATTCAATACCATCCAACATTGAACGGTAATCATTCGACAGAATCAGTGCCCCACCCCATGCCGCGTCGATATGCATCCAAGCGCCATATTTGGTAGTAATTTCACGGATTTTTTTCAATGGATCAATTGCACCTGCATCGGTTGTACCCGCAGTTGCAACTACGCATGCCACGATTTTGCCTTCAGCTTGAAGGTGTGCCATGGTTTTTTCCAGTGCATCGACGTCCATTTGTGCATTTTCATTCACAGGAACAGTTACGACAGATTGGAAACCCATGCCCATCATTGCCATGTTCTTTTGCACTGAGAAATGTGCATTTTCAGAACAAATCACTTTAACATTGCGCATTGCTTCATTTGGCACGCCATCACGCTGTACAGACCACGGATTACCGTTTTCGTCTTTCCAGTTCTTGGCAATACACCAATCACGCGCAAGGAGTACACCCATCAAGTTCGACTGTGTACCACCTGAAGTGAATACGCCTGCTTGACCTGCGCCATAACCGACTTTTTGACGAAGCCAATCAATCAGTTGAACTTCCATCAATGAACCCGCAGGGCTTTGATCCCATGAATCCATTGATTGGTTTGTTGCATTAATCAACACTTCAGCGATTTGACTTGTCACCATCGTTGGGCAATGCAAATGCGCTAAAGAATGTGGATGATGTACTTTTAAGCTTTTATTGAGGAAAAGCTCCACCATACGCTCAAGCGACTGATGTAAACCTAAACCTTCTTTTGATGGGTTAAAAGAAATCGCTTGGCGAAGTTCTTTAATGCTACCACCAGTATACATTTTATCGTTTTGCAACCATGCTGCGACTGCTTTAGTCGCCTCACCCATTGCTGACTCATAGTCAGCAATAGATTGAGCATCATTGCAGAGTAACGCTTTACGATGTTCTGCAAAATCTACCATGAATTACGCGCCTCGAACTGCAACAAGAGCTTCTGCAACTGCTTTCTTAAAGCGTGCAAGAGCTTCAACACATTCTTCTTGAGTGATGATCAATGGGCAAAGTAAACGAATCACAGTACCGCTACGACCGCCTTTTTCAAGCAATAATTTATTGTTGAAACAAGCCGTTTGAATTGCAGCAGCCAATTGTGAATCCGCAGGCAATGAACCCATGTGATCCGCTTGTTTGCGTTCATCGACAATCTCAATACCGATCATCAAACCACGACCACGAACATTACCGATACATGGGAATTCAACCGCTAATTTTTTCAATTCAGCTTGTAAGAAATCACCACGCTCTTGTGCATTTTGCGCAAGGTTTTGTTCTTTGATGGTTTTGATCGTTGCAAGACCTGTACCCATCGCAAGTTGGTTACCACGGAAAGTCCCCGTGTGACCCGCAGGTTGCCAAGCATCGAACTTACGTTTAATACCCAACACTGCAAGCGGTAAGCTACCACCAACTGCTTTAGACATCACTACAACATCAGGCTCGATTCCTGCGTGTTCAAAGGCAAACATTTTACCTGAACGGGCAAAACCTGCTTGAACTTCATCAAGAATAAGAACGATGTTATGACGTTCCGTCACTTCACGGATTTTTTGCAACCATTTTACAGGTGCAGTTACCACACCGCCTTCGCCTTGAATCGCTTCAAGAATCACAGCAGCAGGTTTTGTTACACCGCTTTCAACATCTTCAATGAAGTTTTCAAAGAAATAAGTCAAAGCATCAACACCAGCTTCACCGCCAACACCCAATGGGCAACGGTATTCATGCGGATATGGCATAAACTGTACGCCTGGCATTAAGCCATTTACCGCATTTTTAGCAGATAAGTTACCAGTCATCGCCAATGCACCATGGGTCATACCATGATAGCCACCAGAGAAACTGATCACTGTGCTACGACCTGTATAGGTCTTTGCCAATTTAATTGCTGCTTCTGTACCATCTGCACCAGATGGACCACAGAACTGTAAGCAATACTCTTCTTGACCACCCGGAAGCTGTTCAAGGAGTGCTTCAGTAAAAGCATCTTTTAAAGGCGTTGTTAAATCTAAAGTATGTAAAGGAAGTCCACTCGCCAGAGTGTCTTGAATACTTTTAATCACCGCAGGATGGTTATGGCCTAATGCCAATGTTCCTGCCCCAGCTAAACAATCGAGGTACTTTGTACCTTCAACATCGGTAACCCAACAACCATGTGCTTCCGCTATCGCTAACGGTAATTTACGTGGATAACTACGAACATTCGATTCCATCTGACTTTGGCGAGTCAAGTAGTATTCATTTGTGGAAGTAGTGGCAGCAGGATTTACAGAAGTAACGCTCATATCGAATTACCATCTCTGATATGGGTTGAAAGAAATAAGTCGGGTGACTTGCGGTCCTTTGACTCGGTGCTTTATAGAGTTTCTAGTTAGGGTGTTTTTTAATATGCCTAACTAGGAGCGCGATCATACAGTTTTTTACAAGAAAATAAATATCTTTTATGTACTTATCGTCTGTTAATTTATCGAAAAAAACGCTCATTGTCATCTATAGTAGAATTATCATCATACTATGTGACAATGCAAAGAAAACCCGACAATTAAATCTATTATTTTCAAATTTATACTTTTCATTTACAAAGACATGTCTTATTTTATATAAACAGCTGATTATCATTGTTTTAATGTAATTCTCACTGTTGCAAAGCTTGTCTAAAACTTTACAATTGCACCACAAATTCTGCCTTAGTTTTTCTCAAACTTTGCTTAGTATTTTAAATTGATTCTTTTTAAGCAATATATTCTTCTCTCATATCTTGAATAACTTTCCACCATAATTTAAAGGAGGTGCTATGCGCTATTTAGCTTTATCTACTCTACTTTTAGGAACGACTTTAAGCACTATGACCATTGCCGCAGGAAATGAAGCTTTAAATTATAATTTAGTCACCGTACAAGCCGATGCAACTCGTCAAGTGTCCAATGATGAAATGCATGCGGTGCTTTATATTGAACGTTCAAATAAGCAACCTGCAGAACTGTCTGCTCAAATTACTCAATTGATGAGTCAAGCCGTTGCAACTGCGAAAAAATATCCGCAAGTCAAAGTTGAAACAGGTTCACAAACCACCTATCCAGTTTATGACAATGACAATCAGAAATTAAAAGAATGGCGCGGTCGTGCTGAAGTGCAAATTGAAAGCAAAGACTTTAAAGCTGCGAGCCAATTGATCAATGAATTACAAAGTAACTTTCAGACACAATCGATTAATTTCACCGTATCTGATGAACAGCGTAAAAAAGTTGAAAATGATCTGATCGTTGAAGCATCAAAGAACTTTCAGCAACGTGCGCAAATTTTGACACAAGCATGGAATAAATCTGCATATACATTGGTCAATTTAAATATCAATACCAGCAATGCTTTCCCGCAACCGATATATGCTGCACGTGCGAGTATGGCAAAATTTGAAGCAGCTGATGCTGGTGGACAAAATATGGCGGCAGGTGAATCTAAAATCACTGTAAATGCCAATGGTTCTATTCAATTCAAATAGAAATTAAATAGTTACACATTACAAGACCACCACAACTCTGTGGTCTTGTATGCTTTTCTTTTATGACAAAATGATTACATTAGAGCATTGTTGTATTTCATCTGAACATCTAAGTTGCCTAATATCCTATGTCTATCGAAAGTTTAAATCTGTCTTTATTCCAACTATTAAATGCGCCTGATCAAGCCTCACCATTGATGGTACATTATGCTATTTTCATCGCCAATGATCTGATTTATCTGCTGATCCTTATTTTTGCAATCATGTGGTTACGTGGTAATAATCAAATCAAAAAGCAAATTTTGAAAGCGTTTATTTTTACCTGTCTTACACTCACGATTAGCCAACTCATTTCACATTTCTTTTATTCCCCTCGCCCTTTTGTGATGGAAGTCGGTCAAACTTTAATTCAACATAAACCGACAGGGTCTTTCCCAAGTAATCACATGACTATTTTTAGTAGTATTGCGTTTGCATATTACTTTTCTGCATACAGACAAGTCGGTAAATTACTGATTGCTGTTGCTTGGTTAGTTGCATGGTCGAGAGTTTATGTTGGCGTACATTTTCCAATCGATATGTTTGGAGCCTTTTTCCTTGCATTATTCGTCAATATTTCAGGTTTAACACTGTGGAATAAATATAAAGAAGTGATTCTGAATTTCGTACTATGGATACACCAGAAAATTTTTAAATCACTAATTCAAAAAGGTTATGTCAAATAGCTTTCAAATGATAATTATTATTATTTATTTTTACATTGTGAAAGTTTAAGATAGCGAAAATTTCTCATATTGATCTCCTTATGAAACTTTTAAATGCTCGAAATCTTGCTTTCACAGACTTCAAACATTCTTCTCTCAGCGTTGCTGTTGCACTTTCATTAAGTTGTATAGCCAATGTTGCGTATGCTGATGAAAATCAAACACCTGAAGTTCAAACTCTACAAACTATTGTAGTTAAAGCACAAGGCAATTGGCTAGAACAAGCCAATGCTGAAACTGTACATGAACATGCAGGCGCACGTAGCATTATTGATCGCAAAAAAATGGATCAATCTGCTGTGACTTCTATACGCGATGCTTTAAAACAAGTTCCTGGGGTACAAGTTCAAGACAGTAATGGTACAGGTGGTAGCGATGTTTCGCTCAACTTAGGTGTCCGAGGTTTAACTTCACGTTTATCACCACGTTCAACCGTGTTGATGGATGGCGTACCGTTATCATTTGCACCGTATGGTCAACCTCAATTATCGATGGCACCTGTGTCTATGGGCAATATCGACTCTGTTGATGTGGTTCGTGGTGCGGGTTCTGTACGTTTTGGGCCTCAAAACGTCGGAGGAATCATCAACTTCAGCACTCGTGCAATTCCTGAAAAACTTTCAGGTTCAGTTGGTTTAACCACTGAATTTGCAACAGGGACTGATCAAATTAAATACAGCCCAAATTTGTTCATTGGCGGCACGATGGATAATGGTTTAGGGCTTGCTTTACTGTATTCAGGTACTAAAGGCGATGGTTACCGTGAAGCCAATAATGAAATTGATATTGACGATGTGATGTTGAAATCATCTTATCAATTTACTGATCAAGACTCGATCGCTGTGAATTTACATCACTACGAAGGTCGTGGTGAAATGCCAGAAGGTTTGACAACAGCGCAATATGCTGAAAATCCTTACCAATCAAATCAAACACGTAACTATTTTGCTGGTCGTCGTTCTGACGTATCTATTAAATATAGCCACAAAGATGATGTCAACAACTTTGAAGTTCTCGGCTATTACGTGGACTCTTTCCGTACCAGTGATCTTGAATCCGTAGTCGATGCAAGTAAAGGAACGAGCCGTATCAGCAACTCACCTCGTGATTATAAGTATTTTGGTATCGAACCACGTTATTCACGTGCTTATACATTCGGAAATATGAATAACGAAGTCACTATCGGTTATCGTTATTTACAAGAGGAAAGCTCTGAGTTTTCAGGACGTACAGCCGTATATAACTCAGCAACTGGTACCCCTGGTGAGCGTATTGCCAATACAACGAGTGATGGTGGTACCAAAGCACATGCCGCATATATAGATAACCGTTTTGGTATTGGTGCTTGGACAATTACACCTGGTGTGCGCTTTGAATCAATTAAAACACATAACGATTTCACTGCTTATGATGCAACAGGTAAAGCCAACAACACGGTTCATCCAAAAATTAAATCTGATGAATTTTTACCGAGTTTAGCTGTACAGTACAATTTCACTGACCAATGGAATGTCTTTGCCAATGCAGCCGTTTCTTTTGGTCCACAACAATATAACCAACTTGTGACAACACGCTCTATCGTAGATCCAACGACAAATAAAGCGGTAAATACAGCAGTAGCTACATTAGATGGTTTACATCCTGAAAAATCAAATAACTATGAAATCGGCACCAAATATTTAGGCAATGGTTTAAATGCTGAATTTACGGTGTTTTATTTAGACTTTGACAAAGAGCTATTACTTGAACGCCCTGATAATATTGGCACAGGGATTTGGACAAACCTTGGGGCAACCAGTCATAAAGGCGTTGAACTCGGTTTAAGTTATGATTTTGAAAACTTAGCAGATGCATTAAAAGGCTTAAAAGTTTATAGCAACTACACTTTCACAAAAGCTGTTTCTGAAGCAGGAAAATTTGATGGTGAAGATCTTCCCTATTATTCACGTCATGTGGGCAATGTAGGCGTTGGATATAGCATAGATAAATGGTCAGTCAATGCGGATATGTTTGCGCAATCCAAACAACATGCACCAGGTTCAACCAATGTTTACCAAACACAGGAAACTGCAGATGGTCGTATTGGCGATATTGCTGGTTATTCAACTTTTGCTGTGCGCACAGCTTATGATTTTGGTAAAGATTTCTATGGTCTAAAACTGGCTGGCGGTGTGAAAAATGTGTTTGATAAAGAATATTACACACGCTCATCAGACTCTACAGGTGGTAAATATGTCGGTCAGCCACGGACTTTCTATCTACAAACTTCTGTAGATTTTTAAGTTTAATCTAAGTTCCTAAGACTTTAAATCAGTTGAATTTTAAAGCACTGAACAATAAAAGCTCTAATCTCACAGCTTGAGATTAGAGCTTTTTAATTACTTTTTCTTCAATATATTCTATGATCATTCTCTTAGATATAACTTAGACAACTTCTGTAATGGACTATACCCCCCTACTTTTCAGCCTTGGCTTTTTCGCTTTCTGTGGAGGCTTAATTGATGCTGCTGTAGGTGGTGGTGGTTTAATTCAACTGCCAGCCCTGATGCATGCTTTTCCAAAACATAGCTTAGCAACTGTTTTCGGCACCAATAAAATGATCGCAATGGCAGGTACACTTTCCTCCGCATTTGCTTACTTTAAGAAAGTAACAATCAATTGGAAATTAGTGCTGCCAACAATGCTCGCTGCATTCGTCTTTTCTTTCTTTGGTGCAATGTCTGTTTCATTGATTCCCAAAGAATTAATGCGCTATATCGTGTTCTTTTTATTGATCACGATTGCCATTTACACCTTTGCCAAAAAAGACTTAGGACAAATTCATACAGTTTTACAAGCAGGGAAAAAAGAAATTGCGCTTGGGATTTTGTTTGGGGCATTGATTGGCTTTTATGATGGGATCTTCGGACCTGGTACAGGCAGTTTTCTGCTGTTCTTATTTGTTAAGGTTTTTACTTTTGATTTTTTAAATGCTTCTGCTTCCGCAAAATTGGTCAACGTTGCGACCAATGCAGCAGCCATGTTTTTCTTTATTCCGTCAGGTCATGTCATCTGGTTAGCTGCTGTAGTTTTAGCAGTGTGTAATATTCTTGGGGCAATCACAGGCACAGCTTTAGCCATGAAATATGGCAGTGGTTTTATTCGTATTTTCTTTTTAATTTTACTGGTGTTTTTGATTGGGCGAATGGGCTATGACTTGTTCTTTTAAGGATATTTTGATCATTCCCAAAAGCTCAGTTAAAGTGGTTCACGATGTAAAATAATTGCACTAAATCCATAGTCTAATGCCTCAGTAGTGACATCAATCAAATAGCCTTGTAATGGATTCTTCTCAAAACCCGCACTCCATACATGATAAGGATCTTGATCAAAAACATATTGCAATTCGATATAAGAAATATCATTGAATGTATTGTAGCGAATTGCATTTAAACTCCCCTCACCCAAATTCAACGCAGAAAACTTTTGGACGTAGACTGCACCAAAAATAATTAACTCAGGTAATACTGGTTCAGCATATTTTAAAAATTGTAAATGCTGTTTTGGAAAATGTTCAGCATCTACACTTGGAATCAAAACATCTGTCCATTCATTTTCAATACTGGCAAACCAATGTTGAAATTCAGAGACATATTCGAAATCATACACTTCAGGAAATTTCATCTTATACGCCTCCATGAATCTATAATGTTCTACAGTTTATGTTTACTTAAACAATGGTCTTGCCCAACGCTGACTATTATGCCAATTCACCAAATCAATAGACCCATCGCACTCCAAAAACTCATTTTCGTCTTCCAGCGCATCTTCATTTAACTCATACAAGCCTGCCATTAAGTCACTTGCAAAATCATTGACCAATGCCTCAATTGAATCTGCAACCAAAATAGCGACATCAAAATCAACATCAACAAAAATAATTTGCCCCACTTTCCCTTGGCTTGTTGGTGCGAGGTCCAAATATAAACCTGTCCGACCACCATCATGTGCAAAAATAATCCATTCAGGATTATGGGCATTATCTGGATTAATTTGCGGGTCTGTATGTTCAAGGCTTAATCCTGCATTGGCAAGATCTGCAAGGTTTGCTCTATATTGCAAAATACGGTCTAAAGAAAATAACTCCATGCCATAGAACAAATTACCTAAATTTTCCGCTTCATTCATCCCATTATGCCAAGAGTACAAATCTTTAAATGCTTCAGGTAAACGTTTAGAAAGCTTTTGTTCAAATTGTTCTATTTCTGAAATACTTGCTGAAGGATTGAGTGATTGATCTGCAATCTTTGAGGCGTGTTGTACTAACCATTTTTGAATATTTTCTAATTGTTGTTGAATCATTTTATTCTCATTATGTTCAATATCAAGTAGCTCATAGATTAGCGATAAAATGCACCTGTTTGCAATACAAAAAGCCACTCGAAAGTGGCTTTGAATATTTCAATAATTAATTACTTTTTAAATGGAAAAGCATATTTCACAATACGCCCAAGCACCTGGCCATACTGTTTGAACAGACTTGCATTGTTATAATTCAAACCATATTTTTCACAGACTGCTTGCACTTTTGGCGCCATTTTACGGTAACGACGCGCAGGGATTTCAGGATACAAATGATGCTCGATTTGATGGCTCAAATGCCCCGTCAAAATATGGAAGGCTTCTGAACCTGTTAAGTTCGAAGAACCTCGAATTTGACGCATATACCAATGACCACGGCTTTCATTTTGTAATACAGTTTTCGGAAAAACCTCAACATCTTTGGTGAAATGTCCACAAAAAATGATACTAAATGTCCAAATATTACGGATACCATTTGCCACCAAATTCCCTGTGAAAACAGGTAATGCCGCAGGGCCTGCGATCAATGGGAAAAACAAATAATCTTTAAAGAATTGCTTACCAATTTTCTTCTGCGTTGGTTTCCATTCTTCTTTAAACTGTGCCCAAGTTTTACGTTTATAGATTAATTTACCAATTTCAAGGTTTTGAATCGCTACACCCCATTGGAACAATAAGCAGAATGGCACGGCGTATAAAGGTTGCAATAAATAGCCAGCTTTCCAACGCTGTTCAGGGAACAAACGTAATAAACCATAGCCAATATCGTCATCCATCCCTTTAATATTGGTATAAGTATGGTGTTTATAATTATGAGTTTGACGCCAGTTGTCTGAAGTCCCGACAATATCCCACTCATAAGTTGTACCTTTAAAGCGCGGATCATTCATCCAGTCATATTGACCATGCATGACATTATGACCAAGTTCCATATTTTCCATGATTTTGGCAAAACCGAGTAAGCCTGTACCCAATAACCATGCTGGCGGGAACCATCCTGCAAATAAACACGCACGCCCTAGAATGCTGCTGTAGCGAATTGCCGCATAGACTTTTTTAATATATTCAGCATCTTTTTCCCCGATATCATCCAACACTTCTTGCTTAATCGCATCAAGCTCACGTGCTAAAGCATCAAGTTCAGACTGGGTTAATTCACGGTTTTTACTATTTTTAAAATATTCAATTTTTACTGGCATATTCATGGTAAAACTCGCTTAAATATCAATAACTAGATCAGTTTGTGCTGTATTCACGCAGATACGAAGCAGGTTGTTTGGTTCTGCATTTTCCTGACCATTGACCAAATTCTTCGTAGCACCTTGGGCTTTATTGCAAGCACATTTATTGCAAATACCCATTCGACAACCATGTTGTGGCTTGATGTTTTGCTGTTCTAAGCTCGCAAGAATGGATTGCCCTTTCGGTATAGCAAGCACTTTATTTGACTTGGTTAATGTCACATTTACAAAGCCAGTTTCATCTGAAATGATCGACGTTAAGCTAAATGCTTCGCTTTTTAACACTTGTGCATTTTCAAATAGTTTTTCTGCTGTTACGACAAAGCCTGATGGCCCACAGACATAGACTGTGCTTTGGGTTAAGTTTTGTACTAAATGTAAATATTCATCATTCAAACGTGCATCAGCTTGAGTTTCTTGGGTATAGAACACATCGAATTTAAAGTTTGAATATTGCGTTGCGAGTTGATCAAACTGCTGTTTAAAAGCAACATCTGCATGTTTTTTCACCCAATACATGAGATGCACAGGTTGTTGATCAAGTTGTTTCGTTTGTACTAAAGCTTTGATCAAACTATACATTGGCGTGATTCCACTCCCCGCCGCCAAAAGGATCAAAGGCATTTTATTTTCAGGGATAAGCATATCGCCATAAGGTTGATCAAATTCGATGATGTCACCCACTTGGGCATCATTAATCAACCAATTGCTTACTACGCCATTCTCAACTTTTTTAACCGTTAATAGCACATGTTGTGTATCTAGTTGCGTCAAACTATAGGTACGCTCATAACGACGACCATGAATTTCAACAGTTACAGGATGATGTTGACCTGCCTGCCCGATTTTAAAATGGCGATTGGTTTCAATAGTCAAACTTGTTGTATCTGTAGCAGACTGTGATTTTTGAACAATTTTGCCTAAAGCTTGTTGTACAGACCATAAAGGGTTAAATTTTTGTAGCCAAAAGTTTGCAGTATCGTGACCCAATACCATGTCAAACATTGAATTTATAGGAGATTTTTGCTTTTCAACAGCGTGCATAAGTGCTCACCATTCAACTGAATTTTAATTATTATACACATGTATATATATTTGTATATACACTCGTATTGTATCTAGACGTTTCATTTAAGTAATGACAACGGCTATAATGAAAAAAACACTTTAAATATTTGATGCTTTATGAATCCAACGTCTACGCCAACTCAGAATTCTTCTTCCTTGCAAGATCAAATTCAAGAACTTGAGAAAGTTTCTGTGCGTACAGTCGGTCGTAAAGCAACGATTACCAAAGAAGAATTGTTCCAAGCTGCACTCAATTTGATTGGTCCACAAAAAAGTATTGCTTCACTCAGTTTGCGTGAAGTTGCACGTGAAGCTGGCATTGCACCAAATAGTTTTTATCGACATTTTAAAGATATTGATGAACTTGCGATTGAACTGATTGATCGTTCTGGTGTGGTTCTGCGTCATATTTTGCATGAAGCACGCATTAAAGCAGCCAGACAAAGTAGTATTATCCGTAGTTCAGTAGAAGTTTTTATTGAACAATTGGATGCGGATGAAGGTAACCTCAGTCTGTTACTCCGTGAAGGTTATACAGGCTCAACCCAGTATAAATTGGCGGTTGATAAGCAATTAAACTATTTCCAACAAGAATTACAAGATGATCTGATTCGCATTGAACGCATCAATCATAGTAAATTGGCTCATCCAGATTTGGTTGCCAAAGCCATTACCCAGCTTGTATTTAACATGGGGGCTAAAGTCATTGATTTACCGACCAATGAACGGAAGGAAGTCGCTGAACAAACCATGATCATGATTCGTATGATTTTGGAAGGCTCTCGTCACTTGGATGAAGCTCAAGTTAAATAACTAAGTTTAATAACTGAGCCCTACTACATTCTAAACATTTGGATCATGATGAATAAAAATAAAAAAAACATCCGAATCGGTATTTTAGGTGTCAATGGGCGCATGGGCAGAATACTCATTCAAGCCTGCATCCATGCGGGACGCAATATTACAGTTGCAACAGGACGTGTAGGCAGTGCTTGTATTGGAAAAAGTCTTGCAGATTTTTTAAACCTAGAAAGCACCGATCATCACCTATTAAATGTCATGATCAGCGATGATCTAAGTTCAGTGATTCAAAATTGTGATGTTGTGATTGATTTTACCACCGCAGAAGCGCTCGCCACGCACCTTGATATTTGTCATCAGGCTAAGAAGCCGATCATTATTGGAATTACGGGTTTATCTGAACAACTTACTGAAAAAATTAAAATAGCCGCCCAAGAAATAGCCATTGTACATTCTAGAAATTATTCCATTGGGGTGAATCTGAGTGTCGATTTAGTTCGTGTAGCAGCTCAACTACTGAGCCAAAATGAATATGCTCAAGCTTTTGAAGCAGAAATTATTGAAGCCCATCATCGTCATAAAATTGATGCACCCTCAGGTACAGCTTTGATGTACGCAGATGCGATTGCACAAGCAAGACAGCAACAACTCGCTGATATTGCTATTTATCAACGTCACGGTGCTGTAGGCGAAAGACATCATCAAAGTATAGGCTTACAAGCCATTCGAGGTGGGGATATCGTTGGTGAACACAGTGTATTCTTCTTCGGTAATGATGAACAAATTGAAATTAAACATGTCGCAAATAATCGCATGAACTTTGCTGTTGGCGCCGTCCGTGCAGCCACTTGGGTGAGTAATCAACCCTGCGGTCTATATGATATGAATGATGTTATAAAAAATTAGTGCAAACAAATTAACTTAAACTTAAGATAAATATTACAAACTTCATCGCTTAGACCCTAGATAGACTTTTCATCTACCTTCGCGCCTAAACACAAATGCATTGCCCAACAATGCTGCACGACTTTTAGGCTTAATTTATATGAAAATACTCACTGACCATCAAAGCATAATGACAAGTTATCTATTGATGGCGATTTTCTTAGCTTTATTGATTCCCTTACATCTTCTTGCCAGTTTTTTTGCAGGCTTTGTAATATTTGAAATTATTAATAGCTTAGGAAATATCACAGAGAAATATATTGATGGTCAGCGCGCAAGAATTACCATTAGCGTCATTCTCGGCATCATCATTGTGACGTTAATTACACTTGGAATTACCAGTTTAGTCAGTTTCATGCAACATGATGTACAAGGGTCTGGAGTGAGTGCCTTAAGCGATCAGATTGACCAAACACTGCAAAAACTACAACTCGAAATCGCTCAGTATATTCCAGGCTTTATTCCCTATACGCTTCCAGAGCTGAAAGATCAATCCATGGATTTACTCAAAGATAATCTGAGTACGCTAAAACACACAGGGACTGATTTCATTCATAATCTTGCGACAATGCTGATCGCTTCTATTGTTGGAATTTTGGTATCACTTAATCGTTTACATCCTCAACCTGAACAGCCTGTTTTTAAACGCGCCATGATCAAACGGATTGAAAATTTATCTACAGCGTTTAAAAATGTAGTCTTTGCACAATTTAAAATTTCATTAATTAATACTGCGCTATTCTTTGTTTTTTCACATATTTTATTACCAATCTTTGGTGTGCAATTACCCTTTGCCAACACGCTTGTCATACTGACTTTTATTTTTGGCTTAATTCCCATCGTTGGGAATTTAATTTCCAATACCATCATCGTAATCACAGGGCTTACAATTTCTGTGACAACTGCTGGTGTAGCTTTGATTTATTTAATTTTGATTCACAAACTTGAATATTTTATCAATGCAAAAATTATTGGTACAAAAATTCATGCAGCATCGTGGGAAGTCTTATTGGCGATGCTCGTATTTGAAGCAATTTTTGGCTTAGCTGGATTAATCGTTGCACCAATTTTTTACGCCTATATCAAATTGGAATTAAAAAAAGCTGAGATGATTTAACAATCTATAGATCAGTTAAAAATAAAAAACTCTCAAAACGAGAGTTTTTTTATTTTTGAATTATGCCCTTTTATTCCCACACGACTTCTTGTTTTAACGAAGCCCATTTTTCTAAAGAAGGTTCATAACGACTTTCTATTTTATTACGCTTAATCTTCATGGTTGGTGTCAATAAATCATTTTCCATTGTCCAAGGTTCATTGATGACAACCATAAAACTCAATTTCTCATGTGATTCTAATGCTTCATTTATCTTCAATCTCAATGATTTTAATGTTGCTTCCACTTCATCACGTTTACCATTTTGCTTTAAATGATTGCGTACATCTTCAGCCAACATAATGAAAGCAACTGGTTGCGGTAAACTTGAACCACCTACACAGACTGATTCAACCAATTCATTATTACCAATCTTTTGCTCTGTCGGCACAGGCATGACGTATTTCCCTTTTGAGGTTTTAAAGATGTCTTTAATCCGCCCTGTAATTTTAAGTCTCCCAACTGCATCAATTTCCCCCATATCTCCCGTACGTAAAAATCCATCAGCTGTTATATCTTCTGCTGTCTTTTCAGGATTTTTATAATACCCCAACATCGTACCTGGACTTTTGACAAGGATTTCACCATTTTCATCAATTTTGCACTCTACTTTAGGTTGTGCATGCCCGACATAACCTTCAGCAAACTGCCCAACTTTAGTGGCGTGTGAATAACCACAATTTTCCGTCATTCCGTAAATTTCGAGCAATTCCAAACCTAAATTTCGGTACCATAAAATAATATCAATCGGTAATGGTGCGGATGCAGTAAATGCATAACGGACGTTATTTAAACCTAACTTAGCTAATAATTTTTCCTTAATCACTTTACCAAGCACAGGTATTTTAAAGAGAATTTTTTGTACATGCGGTGGAATTTTTTCATTAATTCCTAAATAGAATTTTGTCCATAATCTTGGTACCGAGAAAAACACTGTAGGCTTGGCTCGGTTTAAATCCTCAATAAATGTCTCTAATGAATTGGCAAAATACACTGTATAACCACAAACCATCGAGGATGACTGAATAAAGATCCGCTCCGCCACATGCGCAAGCGGTAAATATGACAGTGCCCGATCTGAAGAAGTTACACCGAATGTATTCCTCATCTCATTTGCACCAGCTAAGAGTGTGGAAAATGTTTGCATCACACCTTTGGGTAAACCAGTACTGCCAGAGGTATAGACAATCGTTGCTAAATCATCTTTGTTTGGTAATGTTGGATTCACCAAAGGTTGAATATTTTGAATGATATCATTCCACTTTGGTGCATCATATTCAGGAGCTAAAGGCAAACAGATACATGGAAAATTTTCTGGAATTATTTTTTTTACATCATTCCAACTATCAGCCTTCCCATCTAACTTTCCGATGAAAAGTAACTTTGCTTCACTGTGCTCCAGTACATAGCTTGCGCCTTCAGCATTTAAAGTGGGATATAACGGTACGGAAATATGCCCTGCCATCCAGATCGCCAAATCCGCCATAAGCCAATGGGCACTATTTTTCCCATAGATTGCGATTGAACTTTTACTTGGCAAGTTTAAAGACAGTAAATAACTTGCCATACTCCGTACTTGTTGTCCAACCTCCACCCAAGTGTAATGGATGACTTCGCCATTTGCCGTAGGTTGTACACAATAATCTTTATCTGGAATTTGTTTTTCCCAATGCAATAAATAATGTAAATGCGTATCGTAAAACTCAACCACTTCCGTATTTCCCATATTATTTCATCCCTTTTAAATTTTTATTGTTCAGTTTTCTTCATTATCATTTCACAATGCATATCCAAGTTTCAGATCAAATGCAGCACAAACAACACGATAACGAAGCAAAATAATTGCTTTCCCAAACTGAAAGCATTGCATCATCAATAGCATAAAATTGTCTGTTTTGTATACAGTGTTTAACACTGTATTATTTTTTAATTTAAACTATTCCAAATAAGTAATTCGGCTTATTCCCCAACAATAAAAAATTATCTTGCAATATTTTATATCATGTATAAATTGCAGCACTACGATCCAAAATAAATCACAGATATTCAAAATTAAAATACAAAGTCATAAAAAAAAGCTCCCGTAGGAGCTTTCTTGGATTTAAATAATTTGAAACATTTAAGGTTTAACTACCACCAACACTTGAATCGCTTCAGGTGTAACAGATAAACCATCCAGCAAACCCAAACCTTCTTTTTGGAATTTCTGCAAACGAGAAATTTCATCTTCACGAATACTTGGATTGAACTGTTTTAAGTAAGTTAAGCGGTCAATCTCGTATTGCCATTTACTACCATAAATATTTTTAGCTTGCTCAATCAGTTGAGGTAAAGCACCTTTGGCAATATCTAAAGCTTGTGCATAACGTTGTTCAACAACTTCACGGCGCGCTTTCACCACTTGACGACAACTATTACTGTCTAAATGATGCAAATATGGCTTAATAATTTCAGGATCAAGTTTCGCGGTAATATCTTGACCATTTTCCGTCAATAGCACACGAATCAACTGAGTTGGTAAGCTTGAAGGTAGATTTAATGCTTTAGGCGCAACCACATCAACTTTAAACCATACTTCTAATAAGATCGAACCTTGTTTTAAAGCATTGGTTTTCAGAATCGCGACATTGGTACTACCGAAAGATTGAGTACGGATAATTTCCATCACACTTTCAGTAAACGGATGCTCAAGTGTTAAATATTGTGCATCTTCACGAATCTGAGCCTGATCACGATAGAAGGTCGCAGTCATCCCTTCTTCATCAATATCCAAGCCTTGAACTTGCATTTGATCAGTTGGTTTGATGATCACTGTACCATTGCTTTGTTCATCAAAATCAATATTGGTTGAAGCCATAAAACGCTTCATGAACATTGGCAATAATGTATTGTCATCATAATCTTCAAGCGCAGTCACAATCTCTTGTGCCACTATTGGACGACATGAGTTGTACTCGAGTAGACGATCACGACCATCTTGTAATTCTGCTTCCAAAGCTTGACGTTGAACATTGACAGCTTCAAGCAATTCTTCAAATTCTTGACCTTTATCTGCCAATAAACAATCTTTCAGATCAACAATAAAGTTTTCTTGAAGTGTTTGCGCTGTTGGAGAAATATTACTAAAAATATTGAGTGCTTCGTTATACCAACGGAACATACGCTCTTGAGCTGTGCCTAATAAATAAGGCACATGAATTTGAATACGATTTTCTTGACCAATACGGTCTAAACGACCAATACGTTGTTCAAGTACGTCAGGGTTCGCGGGTAAGTCGAATAACACAAGATCCGATGCAAACTGGAAATTACGACCTTCTGAACCGATTTCCGAACACAATAAAATCTGCGCACCATAAGAATCTTCAGCAAAGTAAGCCGCAGCTTGGTCACGTTCCAACAAGCTCATGCCTTCATGGAACATAGCTGTACGCACGCCTGCATGAATACGCAATGCATTTTCCAAAGCTTCAACCACTGGGCCACTACGTGCGATTAATAACACTTTCTTATGTTTTAAATCTGAACGCAAACGCTCCATCAACCACATCACACGTGGGTCTGTTTCCATCCACGCGCCATCGAGTTGTGCTTCTTCTGGCCACATTTGCTCACGTAACTTACCATCTTTCGACCAATTTTCTGGCGCTGGTAAAGGTGCTGGCTGACAATCACGTCCTGGGAAACCTTGAATCGCTTCACGGGTATTACGGAACAAGATACGACCTGTGCCATGACGATCTAACAATTCATGAATTGCACGGAAGCGGTGTTCTGGTTGATCTTCAATTGCATGACCCAGCAATTTTTCAACTGCTTCTAAATGTTCTGCTTCAAGTGGAAGATCTGACATCAACACTTCTGCAATTTTTGCAGTGTGATGATATTGCTCTTCTTCATCCAAGAAGCGATCTAGAGAACTAAAACGTTGCGGATCAAGTAAACGTAAACGGGCAAAATGGCTTTCTACACCCAGTTGTTCAGGTGTCGCAGTCAGCAATAAAACACCTTCAGTTTTTTCAGCGAGTTCTTCAACAAGGTCGTAACGATCGTTACCTCCTTCTTCTTCACTCCACATCAAATGATGCGCTTCATCGACCACGAGTAGATCAAAACCAGCTTCAAGCGCTTGTTCACGTAAATCATCATGGTCAATCATCAAATCAACTGATGCGATAATACATTGTTCAGTCAAGAATGGATTGAGTTCTGGATCATGCTCTTTGATCGAAGCAGTACGTGTTAAATCGAATAAAGAAAAGTTCAAATTGAAACGACGGCGCATTTCAATCATCCACTGATATTGCAGTGAATCTGGAACGAGAATCAAAATACGTTCAGAACGCCCAGTTTTCAATTGTTGATGAATGATCAAGCCTGCTTCAATGGTTTTACCTAAACCAACTTCATCGGCAAGTAAAACACGTGGTGCAAAACGCTTCCCGACTTCATGTGCAATATAAAGTTGGTGTGGAATCAAGCCTACACGTGCGCCAACTAGACCACGTAATGGAGACGTTTGCATATTGGCTTGCATTTGCAAGGCTTCAATACGTAAGTCATACCATTCTTTATAATCAATTTGACTCGCTAATAGGCGCTCTAAAGGCTTAGACAATTGAATAGTTGCACCAATACGGGTTTCGTTGAGTGCTTTACGTTCTTGCTCGCCATTTTCAAGTGTGCGAATCACGTTATAACGAATCACACCATTGCGATCATCAAATGATTCTACAATCCACTTTTGACCTTCTTGATCTTGAACTTCATCATTTACATTGAAAACAATACGAGATAAAGGTGCATTGTTACGTGCATAGACACGAGTTTCATCACTTTTTGGGAAAAGAATACTGATTGAACGTTCATCGACATCAATCAATACACCTAAACCTAATTCAGTTTCTGTGTCTGATAACCAACGTTGACCTATAGCAAATTGTTGCAATTTTTCCACCTTTATCTCATGTTCGAGGCTAAAACACGTTTGCTCAAATTAGGAGAATATTTGAACAAAGTTTACGCCCTTTACGCAATACTTTTTGACATAAAGCTCATTAAATAATTTGAGCTTATGGGATTACTATTTAAAAAATTTGACTAAAACGGAACTGGACAATCAAATTGTACAAGCTCCTCTGTTTTAGGATGATAAAAGCTCAGTTGCTGTGCATGTAAACATAAACGTGGCATTAACTGCTGTTGTTCAGTTGTTGCATATAAAGTATCTCCGACGATCGGATGACCTAAATATTGCATATGTACACGTAACTGATGTGAACGTCCTGTAATTGGCGTAAGTTCTACGCGTGTGACAGCTTGTCCTTGAATTTGAAAATGTTCGACTGCTTTCCAATGTGTTAATGCTGGTTTGTTATATTCTGGTGCAGCAATATGTAAAGGAGGATGTTCAGGATCATAAATGACAGGTACATCAACAGTTCCTTCACCGTGTAAAGTTCCTGCGACGACTGCTTGATATGTTTTAGAGGTTTGACGTTCTTGGAACTGTCGAGAAATGGATTTTTGTCCCCATTTACTTAACCCAAATACAAGGATGCCTGAAGTATCACGGTCTAAACGGTGAATCAGTAATGTTTTAGGTTCAATTTTTAGTAATCTGCTAATGACACAATCTTGCAGGTCTTCTGTTTTTCCGGGAACTGTGAGTATACCTGCTGGCTTATGAATCACCATAAAATCATCTTCACGATGTATCAGGTGCTCGGTTAGAAAATTACTCAAGGTTCAGTTCCGCTGATCGTGCAAACAAGCGAGCAATGATATGAATCTTGGCTTCAAAATACAATGAATATTTTTGTTTTGTTGAACTGATTTTGCTGGTTGTTTGTTGGTTGGTCTCATTATTACTGTGGCATATCATCATTACACAATATTTATGAATCAAATTACATTTTATATCATCAAAAATAATCATTCTTTCCGAACATTTTTCAAACTTAATTTGAGAATTTAATTTTCGTTTATTTTCATTTATTCACCTTTAAATTCATTATCGAACAAAAACAAACCAACCCAATGGTCATATTTTGCCAATGAATTGATCAAAAATGCGCTAAAACACAATTTTTATAGAGAATTTTGGCATCTTTCAAACTTACCGCATGCACAATGAACTGCTATAAATAATTTGAAAATAAACCGATGAGCACAATAAATGACTAAGATACTAAAAAGTTCTCTGCTTGCGACGATATTGGGTAGTGCAACGATTTTAACAGGCTGTGCAACTGCAACCCTACTGGATAAAGATGATGGTGTCCGCACTAAAACTGTTAAAAACGTCCTAATTAATGACAACGTGATTGCTTTTGGCAAACCTGCGCAAGTCATGCCAAACTTACCACAAGACAGTATTGTGATCGTTGGACAACAATATAGTTATGTACTGACACAAGGCGGGGCAAAATTTGCCAAAGTTATTTCAACACTTGATCCGAAAAATATTCAAGTGACACGTTCACTCGACTTTTACTCTGCTAAAAATGATGGCAACTTTTCAGGAGCTTTGGAGCTATCCTACGTTAAACTTGCAGAAGATGTGACCAAGGCTGATCGTGCATTTTTCATTGAAAATAGTGCTGAAGAATGTACCAACTCAAGTGATAAACGTTTGAATGCACAACGCTTCTGTTTCAATATTAAACTTGGAGGTGTCGTTTACCCAGCAGCAACCAACCGAGATTCATTTAAAGCACTGAGTAAGCCTTATCAAATCAGTATTTATACGTCTGAGGAAGTGAAAGACTACTCTAAAGTAAGCAGTAAAACTGCTGATAAATTAGTCTTATTCCCTTTTGCTGTGGCTTTTGATGTGGTGACCTTACCCTTCCAAGCCATTCACAAAATTTTTGATTGATTTTTCTTTTCTACTTAATTTTCGTTTTTCTACCTAGTACTTACCATCTACTAATCCTGTTCCACCTAGCTCAACATAGACGAAGTTCTCTGTTGGGCTTTTTCATGGCGAAGCACAACAAATAAAATACGACTCACATTAAGCTAATTACTCTAAAACCCAATAAAAACCAGCATTAAGTATTAATAAAATCCATATTAACCCTTAAACTTTATCTCATTAAGATAAAATGCTACAATAATTAACACAAAATCTCTCCCCTTCATTGAATCAATTGCTTACCCAGCGATTGATTCCTGATGACTTTGTTACATAGCTATTGAATTCGATAAGATTTGAGTCTGTTGAGCATTCGTCTATGTTTGCGACAATATGTATTTTCCAATGATATGTGACGTGAAATATGAGTTTCATTATTCAAAATGATGAACTCATTCATTTCTCGACATAACGTAAATCATTGATGAAATCTCAACAGCTCCTATAACATGCCCGTTATTCTTTTCTGAACTATGCAACCAAGCCGAATTTACCAAGAGGCAAGGTATGAGCACAGAGCAAAACTCTCCCGTAGAGGCAACTGGGTCCAAAGTCTATCGATACTTCTTTATCGTATTGACTGCACTCATTGCCCTATATCTCATCATCCAGGGTTCAAAATTATTGAGCTTAGGTGGTTCACGTTATTACGTTATGGCTGGTGTTGCGTACATCATCATTGCGATTCTATATGCGTTAAAAAAAGCCGCAGGTTTGTGGTTGTCTATCATCACATTTATTGCAACTGTGATCTGGGCGATTGCAGAAGTTCAAGGTTTAGATTTCTGGCAATATATTCCACGTCTGGTGATTCCGACTGTTTTATTTGTTTTGAGTTTATGGGCAAGTCACAGTCTGCCTGCATTAACCACTGAAAAAGTGAAAGCTGCAAATCAAGTTGGATTTGTGGGTTTTGCAGCCTGTGTTGTTGCACTGATTGCAGCATTTTACCCACACGGTAAAGTTTTAAATCCAGTCGATTTGGTTCAGGATCCAAACCTTGCAAAACCAAATGCTGAAAACTCAGATAACTGGGAATATTTTGGTCGTAATGGCAATGGTACACGTTTTGCGCCTTATACCGATATTAGCCCTGAAAATGTCAAAGATTTAAAAGTTGCCTGGACGTATCACACAGGTCGTGATTTAAAAGCAGGTGTGGATGAAAATACACCAATTCAAATTGGCAGTACGCTTTATTCATGTACACCGACCAATATTATTACTGCAATTGATGGTGATAGTGGTAAAGCCATCTGGAAATATGATCCTAAAGCAAAAACTGCAGAACATATTACTTGTCGTGGTGTCGGTTATTATGATGCAAGCAAAGATGCTTCACTCACTCCTACTGATTTAGCATCGAATGGTATCAAAGCTTGTCCGCAACGTATTTTAACTTCGACTGTAGATGGTCGTTTAATTGCTTTAAATGCCAAAACTGGTGCTTTGTGTCCTGAGTTCGGTGTCAATGGTCAAGTCGATGTTTTACATGACATGGGACCAACTGAACAAAGTAAACGTTATCACCCTACTTCTACGCCTTTAATTGCAGGTCATGTGGCAATTCTTGGTGGTTGGGTACGTGATATTGTTCACGGCGAACCTTCTGGTGTAGTCCGTGCTTATGATGTGCGTACAGGTAAACTCGCTTGGGCTTGGGATGTCGGTAATCCTGAACTTTCTGGTGAGCCTACAAACGGAAAAGGTTTCACCCTTGAAACACCGAATATGTGGACCATTCCAACTTATGACAAAGATTTAAATCTGGTTTATTTACCTACAGGTAATGGTCCTCCAGATTACTGGGGTGGTGACCGTAACGGTGCAAAAGAAAAATTTGGTTCTGCTGTTGTTGCTGTCAATGCCACTACGGGTAAAACTGTTTGGTCTTATCAAATCGTGCATCATGACGTTTGGGATTATGATTTACCGTCACAACCTGTTTTATACGACATGACCAATGAGCAAGGTCAAAAAGTACCGGCGTTGATTCAAACCACAAAAATGGGACAAATCTTTGTTTTAGACCGTCGTACAGGACAACCTGTGTCTAAAGTTGTTGAAAAAGCAGTACCAACTTCAGGAGCTGCCGAAGGTGAAAAACTTTCTCCAACTCAACCTTATTCTGTAGATATGCCACAAATTGGTAATGACACTCTACGTGAAAAAGACATGTGGGGGATTTCTACATTTGACCAGTTGAACTGCCGTATTGACTATAAAGATTCAGTCTATCAAGGTCTTTATACTCCACCAGGTGAAAAACCCTATATCGAATGGCCAAGTTTATTGGGTGGTATGAACTGGGGTGGTATTTCAATTGATGAATCGACTGGTTTAATGTTCGTCAACGATATGCGTATGCCGCTTCGTATGTCTTTAGTCCGTAAAGAAGACATGGGCAAATACAAAATTTCAACTGATGAAGTGCCTGGATTTATGGGTACTGTACGTCCACAATTTGCAGGCCCTTATGCAGGTGTGAAAATTGACATCATGCAATCTGCATTGGGTGTACCATGTAACCGCCCACCTTTCGGCACCATGACAGCGATTGATTTAAAATCTAAAAAAGTGGTTTGGGAAGTGCCTATGGGGACTGCTGAACAACTTGGACCTTTAGGTGTTAAATCACACATGCCTATGCCTTTAGGTATGCCAACTTTAGGTGGTCCTACTTCAACAGCTTCTGGTTTAGTATTCTTCGCAGGTACGCAAGATTATTATCTTCGTGCTTTAGACTCTAAAACAGGTAAAGAAGTCTGGAAAGCTGAACTTCCTGTTGCTGCTGTTGCTGCACCATTGATTTATAAATCACCAAAAACAGGTAAACAGTATGTCGTGATCTCTGCGGGTGGTGCAAGCCATTCTAAAGATGTCGGTGATTATATTATTGCCTATGCTTTACCTGATCAGAAATAAGTACATTTGACTTCTCCATAGAAAAACCAGAGCCGAGGCTCTGGTTTTTCTATTCCAGTTAATGATTTACTGTCGCAAGTTGCTCTGGATTATACCGTGCCCCAATATTTGGATATTGATGAATAATTTGTTCAATCTCAGTTAAATCCTGCTGAGTCAATTTCACATCAACCGCTTTTGCATTTTCAATCAGACGCTCAACTTTTCGAGTTCCTGGGATTGGAATAATGTTTTCACCACGATTCAATACCCACGCCAAAGCAAGTTGTGCAGCAGTTAATTGTTTAGATGCTGCAAAATCTGAAAATGCTTGCGCCAGTGCTTGA
The DNA here is from genome assembly GCF_004209125.1 of Acinetobacter sp. WCHAc060033. Lineage (NCBI taxonomy): Bacteria > Pseudomonadati > Pseudomonadota > Gammaproteobacteria > Moraxellales > Moraxellaceae > Acinetobacter > Acinetobacter sp. WCHAc060033. The sequence goes on from NZ_SGSW01000023.1 coordinate 56,661, forward strand.
TTATTAGCAAGATTTTCTCCCTGATAACGAGGTAAATGTTTTCTAAAATCATGAACATCCAATTGATCTGGATCAAGATGATTGGTCATCAGCCCACGTGATAACGGGGAATAAGGCACAAAAGAAATACCTAACTCACGACTCAAAGGCAAAATACTTTCCTCTACATCTCGCGTTAATACGGAATATTCATATTGCAATGCTGAAACTGGATGAATCGCATGTGCTTTACGAATTGATTCAGCAGAAGCCTCACTCAAGCCAAGATATTTCACTTTCCCTGCTTGAACTAAATCAGCCATTGCCCCAATCGTATCTTCAAGCGGAACTTGTGGATCAATGCGATGTGCATAATACAAATCAATCACATCTGTGTTTAAACGCTTCAAACTGTTTTCTACAGCAATCCGAATCCACTCCGGAGAGCCATCAATATAACTGTTTAGTGAATTTTCAACTTTTCCTGAATTTTCAGGATAACGAAAGCCAAATTTTGTAGCGATAAAGACCTGATCACGCCGTGATTTCAAAACTTTTGCTAAAAGTTCTTCATTTGCACCATTGCCATACATATCCGCTGTATCCCAGAAATTAATTCCGAGTTCCAGTGCTTCATATAAAGTCTTTATACTTTGCTGATCATCGCTAGCGCCATAGGCAAAACTCATTCCCATGCAACCCAAGCCAATTGCTGAAAGTTGCTCACCTGTTTTTGCGAGTTCTCTATATTTCATTGTTATCGCCTCTTTGTGAATAAATCATACTGGTCTATTCAATATAAAGCGTTGATGAAAATATCACGTATAACAATCAAACCATTACTTATAAAATTCAAACATCGTTAAACAGATGAACTTTCAGTTTTTATAACAGACTCTCGAAATATTTTAGGTGATTGACCTGTAAGCTTTTTAAAAAAATTGGTAAAATATGCTGGATATTCAAAACCTAAACTATAAGCAATTTCTGAAATATTCCAATTTGTGAATTGAAGTAATGCCTTCGCTTCCTGACAGACTCTTGAACTGATATGTTCAGAAGTGGTCTTGCCTGTTGCTTCTTTAACTGCACGATTTAAATGATTCACATGAACAGATAAGTGATAAGCAAAATCATTCGGCGTTTTAAGCGTTAAATGAAAATGTGGGGAATCGATTGGAAATTGTCGCTCCAGCAACTCAAAAAACAAATGGCTGATTTTCACTGCTGCATTGCTATGTTGTTCAAACTGTTGAGTTGGTTTCATTTTTACAGCTTCATGAACAATTAAATGCAAATAATTCCTTAACACATTGTATTTATGAATATAGTCACTGGAAACTTCATGCATCATTTTCTTAAAAATAAATGATATTTCATCAACTTGACGATCATCCAGAAAATATAAAGGGTCTCCATCTACTTTAAAAAGTGGAGAATCTTTTAAAAAATTTTGCCGTACTTCATGCTGAATAAAATCTTCAGTAAATAAACAAAACCAGCCAGCTTGCTCAGGTGAATGAATTTCCCATGAATAAGGAATGATTGGATTCGAAAATAACAATGCTGGTCGGTCAACTTTGATCCAACGATTGGCATAATGTAATTCACCCGTCCCTAAAACTAACGAAATTTTATAATAATCGCGACGACTGTATGGGGTAAGAAAACTACATGCACTACGCTGAAATACGTTGAAATGACCAATGGATGAAAATTGTGGTGTAAAACTTGTTCCCTTCGTCTCTGAAAAGCGTTGATAAAACTCTTGAATACTTTCATGTTTCATTTTCCACGCTCCCAGCAAAAGCGATTTCTTATAATATTCAAACATGATCTTACAGTGAATTAAATAAAAAGCCAGATTCATTGTGTAATCTGGCTTTACTTAAATTTGAAAATGCATGACTTAAATCAGCATTTAAACTTTAACTGCATTTTTAAATTCTCTTCGTTCCTGCAACGCTTTCTGAATCACCTGATATCCACCTGTTAAACCTAAAGTTGCCATAATCACTGCAACAATAATATCAGGCAATAAACTGCCTGTACCAAATACTCCTACTGCCGCCAAAATCACTGCGACATTACCAATCGCATCATTACGGCTACACAACCACACCGACTGCATATTGGAATCCCCATCACGGAAAGCGTACAGCACAACAGCAGCAACCACATTGGCAATCAACGCTAACACACCGATTGCCCCCATAGAAATTGCTTCAGGTGGAATGCCTTGGATATAGGCATAGGCAGATTTACCGATTACCACAAAACCAAACAGCGCCATAGTCAAGCCTTTCAACAATGCTACTGTCGCACGCCAATACAGACTTGCCCCCAATACAGCAAGTGAAATCCCGTAATTGACTGCATCACCGAAGAAATCTAAAGAATCCGCCCACAGTGCCGATGAATGCGCATACGCACCACCAATGAGTTCAACAAAGAACATCGCAAGGTTAATGACCAATGCAATCCACAATGCTGTTCTGAACTTACTGTCTGGTTTTTTCGGTGCAGGTTCATGACTACAAGTACACGCCATTTCACATCCCCTTGATTAATGATTCATCTGTATTATGCTATTTAAAACTATGGACTAACTCCAAGGTCAAGCCTTGTTTGAGTATTTTTGGAGAAATTTCCCATGCAACAATATCTCATCAGTGATCTGGCTAAAAAAACTCAACTGAGTACCGACACGATTCGCTTTTATGAAAAGAAACAATTGATTCAGCCTAGCTTCCGTGCTGAAAATAATTATAAATATTATGATGATGAATGCCTGAAACGTTTAATTTTCATCAAACGCTGTCGTGCTTTGGACATGACATTAAATGAAATTGTGGCATTATTGGAACAGGTGCAACATCCCGAACGTGGCTGTAAAATTGTCGATCAATTGATTGAAGAACACATTCAGCATGTGGAAACACGGATTCTAGAATTGCAGAGTTTTAAAACACAATTGATTGCTCTGCGTCAAAGCTGTGCCTCAGACAGCACCATTGATCATTGTCAGATTGTTAAAAATTTAGAGGCTTCGATTGAGTAATACACAGTTTAAATTTGTATAAAACGGTTAGCACTCTTATGCATAAATTACGCATCATCGACACAATTTTGAAAGTTTAATTTATTGTCTTTGTTAAAGAACAAAGCCACACAAAAGTGTGGCTTTACCTGTACATTTTGTAAGTCTGAGTGAAGTCAGAATGATTTATTACTTTGCTTGACCATATTGATCAGCCATCACTTCAACCAATTGATCTGGCTTGATATATTTCTTAATCACAGCATCCACATCTGCTTTAGTCAGTTTGGCAAACTCCTGATCTCGAACAGCACGACTATCCATTTTTTTATTACGTTCAAGTTGAGCATTTAGCATACGATGGATCACACGTTCATCTTCAAGTGTCGTCACACGTTGCTTCATAATATTGGCTTTGGCTGCTTCTAGCTCTTGGTTTGTCACACCTTTAGTCAATAAATCATTCAACACTTTATGCACGACTTGCGAAACTTCTGGGGATTTCCCTGCCGTGTAATTTGCTTCGATGGATAAAGCACCTGCTTCATTAAATGAATCTAAATCTAAACTACTTCCAAAACCATATACCAATGCATTTTTTTCACGCAGCTCTTGTCCCAAACGTGATGATAATTGTGAATCACCCAAGATATAGCTAAATACAATCAATGCTGCCGCATCTTTATTATCTACACCAACAGGTATTGTTTGTAATGCTTGATAACTACCAAACTCACGCTGTTCTGAAAGTGCATGCACTTTTTGAGCTTTGTAAGCTGTAAACTCAGTCGATAAACGTTGATAGGGTTGGTTATTCTTCCAATTCCCAAATTGTTGATCTAACACTGTTTTGATTGACTTAGGATCGTATTGTCCTGTAATCGAAATCTGTGCATTTTGCATTGCAAAATATTTTTTATATAGCTCAATAACTTGCTGATTGGTTGCAGCTTTAATCTGTTTTTTCGCCAATTCAGGTTCAAAATGATAACGTAAATCACCAGGTTGATAGGTTTCGAGTAATCGAGCAATGGTCAATGAAGCCACGGTTTCAGGTTCAGTATAAGGACGATCTAAACTTGAAAGGCTTTGCAGTTTAATCAAATCAAATTGAGTTTGTTCAAATTTCGGATTCTTCATCACTGAAACGATGTATTTAAAGAAGTCCTCAAACTTGTCTTTTTTTGCAGAAATTTGAATACTGATGCCATTATCTGTTGCAGTTGCGGTTGCACCACCACCGGACTCAATGGTTTTATCGGCAATATTTTGCAGACTATATTGGTCAGAAGCGCGTAATAATAAATAAGCCGTAAAATCTAAAATTTGTGCTTTATTCATCAACGATTCAGCAGTACCAAAATTGATATCTATGGTTGCATAGGTTTTATCGTCACGGGTTGAGGTCGGGAACAAAGCATATTGCATCCCATTTTTTAAGGTTCCACGTTGAATCTTCTTCTCAGTCGCATCTAAATACTGTTTTGATTTTTCAACATACTGCGCCACTTCAGCTTGATACACGCTAACATCTTTTAATGGCTCTGGTTGTTCAGCTTGCTGATCTAAAGTTTTTGGTTTTTCAATGGCTTGCTTTTTCTCTAAGGCTTTTTTCTGATCTTCAGGCGTTGGTTGAATATCCCCATGAAAACGATGCGATGCTGTTAAAAAGCCTTTTAGTGTAGTATTCAGCTCATTCGCAGTCATATTTTGAATATCTTGCTGATCTTTAAAATATTGTGCCCAATTGCCATGCGATGACACTACATAATCACTGAGCATGCCACCGACTGCTGCTGCACTACTCATCAGATTATCATTGGCATTCGACATTAAATTTTTCACACGTTTTAATTCGGTATCATCAAACTTTTTATTTTGTTCAACGCCTGAAATCAGTGAGCTATCAATTTTTTGAGCATCATGATTCGGTGCGTAAATTGCACCCATAAACACTAAATTAAAATCATCATCTAACCATGTGGTAGATTGCACATTGGTTGCAATCCCTGTTTCAACCATACTTGAATACAAATGACCACTTGGCTGCAACGTATATAAATAAGGTGCTAAAGCTAAAGCGGGTTGAATCTTTTCATTTTTGCCATTCATATAAATATTGAATTTCGCCAAATCACTGCCCTTTTTGACAATGAAGTTTCTATTTTTAATATTGGCTGAATCGAGCAAAGGCACAACTGCTTGTTGTGGAATTTGACGTGCTGCGATTGGACTGAAATTTTTATCAATCGCTTTCAAGACTTCAGCTTTATCAAATTTTCCAGAAATAACCATCACCGCATTATTCGGTGCATACCAGGCTTTATAGAACGTATTGAGTTCATCCATCTTGATCGATTGTAATTCTGGCAAATCTCCAATCGGTAAACGACCAAGAGATTTATTACCATAGGCTGCTTTCCACATTTGATCCATCAGCACTGCAAAGGGCTGATCCATACGGACTTCACGTTCACGCATCACAATATTAATTTCAGACGGCACAAACTTCTCTTGCAGAACTAATTTGTCCATACGTTGTGCTTCTAGATAGATCACTTCATTTAAAGTCTTCTGATCTGGACGAACAATATTGGTATATTTCGTTGAATAATAATCTGTGCTGGCATTGGTCATCAGCGTGTATTGATCTAAACGGCGTTGGAATTCCTCACCTTTTACATCCTGAGTCCCTTTAAATGCTAAATGCTCCAGTAAATGTGCTAAACCGCCTTTACCTTGTGGGTCATTCAATGATCCAGTCAGATACACGGTATTCATAAAGACTTTGCTTTCTTTATCATTGGGTGCAAGTAGAATACGTAAACCATTGTCGAGCTTATATTCTTCAATATTATGTTCTGATTTAACTAAGACAGTTTGCGCTAAAGTTGAAGCACTAAATCCAAGAATACATAAAGACAGCGTGAGCTTTTTTAACCGCATAAGCATAAAATGAATCCAACTTTTTGAAATATTAAAATTTATATGCCAATCATCTTAAAAAAAGCTGAACACAATTTATAGTAATGTTTTGAAAAAATAGCCGTTTATTTCAACGGCTTTTGTAATAATTTGCATAATCCTATTGATTAAATAAATATCTCAGCCTGCATATACAATTTTGCATAGCCTGAAATTTCAATACGCTGTTCTTGTTGAGAATCACCTAACAACTTACAAAATAATTTCCCACCACGCTCAGAAGCCTGATAACCCACCAATTGCTGTTTTCCCAATTTCTCCGCCCAAAGTGGTGCTAAACCTGTATGCATCGAACCTGTGACTGGATCTTCATCAATACCTTTATGCGGTGCGAAATAACGTGCAACATAGTCATATTGTGATGATGATGCTGTAATCGCAATATCAAGCGCATCAGATTTGGCAGTTAAAGCCGTACTAATTTTATACTGTTCAGCCAATTCATGAATAACTGATAAATTCGGCTTTGCCTGAATTACCTGCTGTTCAGACTCACACACCAAAATAAAAGCCTGCGCATTACGATAGACTGCTTGAATTGGTTGATCAATCACTTGATTTAACAACTCAGGATAATCATTTAATTTCTGCGCTGTTCGAATTGGAAAATTCATTTGAATCTTGCCATCTTCTGCTTGTTTGATAATGAAAATGCCTAAATCTTTCACATGAAATTGAATCATTTTTGCCTGTGTATAATCTTTAAATAATACAAATGCAGAAGCCAATGTTGCATGCCCACAAAAGTCCACTTCAACTTTGGGTGTAAACCAGCGAATGTGGTAATTCTCCTCATCAATTGGTTTTACAAAAGCGGTTTCCGCTAAATTATTTTCTAGGGCGATATTTTGCATCAAAGTATCATCAAGCCATTCATCCAGTACCAAAACCGCAGCAGGATTCCCCTTAAATAAATCTTGTGTAAAAGCATCGACTTGATACATTTTCATGGTTCAAACTCCTTATCTAATTAATGTTACGCAGTAACATCAAAACATTTTTGTTTCTCAATAAAATTGGATACACGATAACGTCATCCGCAACGTGTTTGAGGCAGGACTACATCTATAAGTTAATGTTTCTGCGATATATCAATCAAAAGATGGTAGTTGACGAGTTTTGCGGATGACAATGGTTTTGCCTACTTTTTCCGAAAAAAAAGTAGGGCGAGCCGCAGGCTAATCCTGAAATTAAAACTTTCGATGTACGACTCCGCCGAGTGTGCTCTAAAACAGTTTGAAAAGTGCATCGTTTTTTAAAGTGCGTAACATCAGTTATTTAAGATAATTTTAAACAATTATCAAAATGAATACAGATACAATTTAGATCATAAAATAGGTACAGATTAAAAACCAATGCATTCTCAACTTTGCCTAAACTACCCATTCACATGAACAAGATGGTATAAGACATAAGTTATTTCAAAGAGTTGGGATATGATGAAAATAATGAATTTAACTGCATTCAAGCTAATGATGCTCGGCTTGATTATTTTCAGTCCGATGGCACATGCTAAAAATGAAACGTGGCTTGCGGGTACGCGCTACAAAGGTCAGCTCACCATTCCAATGGGAAATCAAACCCTTTTATGGAAATGTAATGGCTCAGTATGTCGTGTGTCAGGTTCATTTACCCATACATTATCACTTGAAGCATGCCAAGCATTAGTCAAACGTACAGGACCACTACGTTTCTTCAAGAATACTCAGGGAAAAATTTGGACATATAACTCAAAAGAATTGGCTGAATGCAATAAAGCTGCGCGTTAAGTTTTATTATTTTTCAATCGTTGAAATAAAAAGAGAGATCTTCTAGACCTCTCTTTTTATTTGAAGAATAAATTCATCCAACATCAATTAACGATTCGCCAATTCACCATGTTCTTCTGACATTAAAATCTCTTGATTGGTTTGCCCCATAAGCTGGCTGGTCACCATGCCTGCTGTCATCGAACCATCGACATTTAAAGCGGTACGCCCCATATCAATCAAAGGCTCAATTGAAATCAGCAATGCAACCAATGTTACAGGCAACCCCATAATTGGCAACACGATTAAAGCGGCAAAAGTTGCTCCACCACCCACGCCTGCAACACCAATCGAACTTAAAGTCACCACACAAACTAAGGTTAAAATCCAAACAGGATCAAGTGGATTGATTCCTACAGTGGGCGCAACCATGACTGCTAACATCGCAGGATATAAGCCCGCACAGCCATTTTGTCCAATGGTTGTACCAAACGATGCAGAGAAACTGGCAATCGACTCTGGAACACCAAGACGTTGAGTTTGCGCCTCAATATTCAAAGGAATACTGGCAGCACTTGAACGACTGGTGAAAGCAAAGGTCAGCACAGGCAATACTTTTTTGAAGAAGCGTAATGGGTTCACACCTGTGAGCAATAAAACGATTGCATGCACCCCAAACATAATTGCCAAACCAAGATAAGAAGCCACCAGAAAACCACCTAAATTGACAATGTCTGCAGCTTTTGAACTGGCCACAACTTTAGTGATCAAAGCAAATACGCCATAAGGAGTAAATGTCATCACCAAACGTACCAATTTCATCACCCAAGCTTGTAAAGTATCAATTGCGGTGACGATACGTTGCCCTTTTTCCGCATCATCTTTAATTAGATTTAATCCTGCTAAACCCAATAAAGTTGCAAAAATGACAACACTGATAATTGAGGTTGGATGCGCACCCGTTAATTCAGCAAAAGGATTGGTTGGTAAAAATGATAGGATAAAATCTGGGACACTTAAATCTGTTACTTTTCCAATATATTCCGTTTGAATTGCTTCTAGACGTGCTGTTTCTTGCATACCTTGAACCAAACCAGCAGCACTTAATCCAAATAAATTAACCACAAATACACCCACTAAGGCTGCAATAAAGGTGGTGAATAATAAGGTTCCAATACTAATGAAACTGATTTTTCCTAAGGAAGATGCATTGTGTAATTTAATCACTGCGCTCAGAATTGAAACTAAAACCAATGGCATGACCACCATTTGTAATAACTTCACATAACCATTACCAACAATATTAAACCATTGAATTGATTCATCTAAAACAGCAGTATTTGTTCCGTAAACCCAATGTAATCCCAACCCGAATACAACACCTAAACATAAGCCTGCAAATACTTTCTTCGCCAGACTCCAGTCTGTTTTTCGCGTTTGCATCAGCAAGATGATTAGGGCAATGAATATGACAATATTCACAATGAGTGGATAATTCATATGAGTTCCAATAGTTTCGATCGCTTTATTATATGCTGAATGTGAAATATCCAACAGTCTTTAGCATTTTTGCAGATTTAACAGCTATTTTTTAAACAATCTGAATCAATAATAAAAACAATTAATTATTGAGAATATGTAAATTTTGCATAAGCTTGTGTAAAGAAAGACTAACTATATCAAAGCATTCAAGGTAGCTTATGAATCCGTACATTCACCCCGTAGAACTGGAAAAAGCTTATCGCTTGCTCAATCATGGACCCACGGTACTTGTTTCTGCACAGCATGAGGATGAAAGAAATGTAATGACCGCAGCTTGGGCATGTGCTTTAGAACTTATTCCAGCCAAAGTCAGCGTTGTTTTAGATAAAAGTACCAAGACTCGAAAACTAATCGAAGCTTCAGGTTATTTCATCTTGCAAGTTCCCACATTGAAACAAATTAAATTGGTACAGCAATTGGGGTCAATTAGCCAATTTAATGATCCACAGAAATTAGAGCATTGTCATACCCCTTTATTCCAATTTGAAGATTATCCTCTACCTGCCGTTGAAGATTGTGCCGCTTGGCTGATCTGTGAGTTGATTTCAGAACCCCATAATCAGCAAACTCACGATTTATTTATTGGAAAAGTCGTTGCGGCATATGCTGATTCACGCGTATTTCGCAATGGTCATTGGTATTATCATGAAGTGAGTTCTGAATGGAAAAGCCTACATCATGTTGCAGGTGGACATTATTACACCATTGGTGATCCTGTCGATGCCAATAAATGTTTGTGACACCAAGATCAATTAGACCAAACGATCAAATATCACTCGATAAAATAATGGTTATTTATTGTCTATTGGATCAATTCACTTTATCGTGAATTGGTCAAAACAGATGATGAATCACATGAATAGGATGTTCAGTAATAAAATTCAGCTCAGTCTTTTCCTCTGTTTAAGCATGTGCTTAGGCATTGGCATACTTCGTTTTTCCTATACAGCATTACTTCCTTCAACTCGTCTTGCATATGGATGGGATACGAATTTTGCCAGCATTCTGAGTAGTGCAAACTTATTGGGTTATTTAATCGGTGCTTTCTGGGCAATGAAATTACCCCAAAACGCCACTATGCCACGCTATATCTTAATTGCAGCTTTTTCTGGTGCGATCAGTTTACTCAGTTGCGCATTTTCAGGATTACACGAAACATGGTATGTGTTTTGGCGTGTCATTTCGGGAATCAGTGGAGGGTTATTGATGATCCTTTCACCGAGTGTCGTAGCACAATGTTGTAAAGCGGAAGATCGTTTAACCATTAATTTTATCGGTTTTAGCGGTATAGGTATCGGTGTTTTATTGGCAACCTTATTCCTCCCCTATTTAGACCGTATTAGCACCCAATCTGCATGGTTGATTTTATTTGCCTTTTCAACGTTGATTTGTTTGGTCATCACCTATTTACTTTCTATTTTTAAAAGTCATCTCAGTCAAATTTCTGCTGCTCCACAGCATATCAATAGCGTCAATGGCATGTATCTGAGTTTGCTTATTGTCTATGCAAGTAGTGCTTTTGCCTATGTGCCACATTCATTATTTTGGATTGATTATCTAAAAAATACGCTACATTTAAATTTATCATTCATTAATTTGAATTGGATTTTATATGGTTCAGGCAGTGCTTTAGGTGCAATCAGTGCTTTCTTATTGGCACGAAAATTTGGCAATTTCACTGCGTTGAAAATTCTCTATAGCCTCTACGTCCTAGCCATTCTTATCGCAATCTTTTCGACCATTCCTATTTTTACTTATATTTCATCGTTCTTTACAGGTCTACTCAACCCTGCTGTTGTATTTTTGACTTCTTATACGATTTTACAGCTCTATGGTATGGCATATAAAAAATTATGGAGTATGGCAACATTGGCTTTTGCCATCACGCAGTTAATCGGTGGGATTTTCTTTAGTGTGTTACAGCATTGGGGTGTATCGTATCATCAGCAATTCATACTGGCTTCCGCTGTATTGTGTATTGGCACAGTTCAATTTCTTGTCTATTCACAAATCAACCGAGCACAGATGCATAATAACTCGAACGAATCGTGATTTTTGACTCGATGTACATACATAACTCTATGCGAACTATGCACGATAAGTAGAAAAATCATTATGTAAATAAAAAGCAGAGCTTCATTAGAAACTCTGCTTTATTCAACCGAAACATATTGTTAAAAATGCGAATTAAATTACTTCGTTGTTGGCATTTTCTCTTTAATAAAATCCACCAATTCAGGATTCTTCGCCACAATTGCACCAGTATGATCAGCTTGTTCTACAAGTAAGAATTTAACATCTGTGCCCATATCTTTGAGACCTTGCTGTAATTGCGCAGTCACTTGATAAGGTACAGCCATATCTAATTTTCCCTGAATAATCATCACAGGTGCATTAATTTTCTTCGTCGCCGGTTGATTATCTGCTAAGAACTTTTTAACTGTCGCATTCTCTTGGAAATCTCCAGCCAAACCTGGGTAGTTAAGAACGGTCTTACCAGCATTTTTAACCAAGTAATCTTGAATGTCAGCAGCAAATTTATCGTGTAAGTCAGTTAAACATAAGCCATTTTCACCTGTAGTGCCTTCTGCAAATTCAGCTACACTTCTTGAACGCTCTTGGAATATCTCGCGATAGTTAAATTTTGGATCATAGGCGGTAATTCCTACAGTGGTATATGCTGCATAAGCCAATAATTCAGCATAAACTTCTACAGCCGTTCCAGTCGGTAGTTTACCTTCTTGTTCTTGCTGAAGAATCCCTTGAATCGCCTGTGGTGCAACCACGGAAATAATATATCCCAAACTGGATGCAGGTGCGCCCGCAACAGCACCTTTGTAGTTAGCATCATTATTTGATAGTTCAGCAATACCTAACGAGGCATGACCACCTTGAGATTGTCCAACTGACATCCATTGCCCATTGATCTGGGTAGAATAATGTTCTTTATAGGCTTTGACTGCATAAATTGCAGAATTGGCAGCGCTCTTTAAATTCAGGTATGGATGAATACCTGCTGTACCAAGCCCCTCATAATCAGGAGCAATGATGACATAACCTTCTTTTAACAGACTTTCTGCCATATTTTTAAAGCGTGGGTTAAATGCATTATTACTTGGCGCACAGCTATCACCAATCCCAACTGTACCATGTTCCCAAACTACAACTTTCCAACCATCTGTAGGTCGTGTCGTTTTAGGGACAAAGACCATCGCTGTCGCTTTCTTTGTTTCTCCCAAAACATTCGGCATATTATAGGTCATCACTTTGACCGATGCTGCTGAACTCATTTGATCTAAGTTATATGATTTTTCAGATACATAAGTTTTATTTGATGTCCAATTGTCCCACTTATCATTGTCATCATTACACGCAGTGATCAGCAAAGTTACACTGCACGTCATTGCGATCAGTGTCTTTTTAAAGAATGTCGTCATTACAAAGTCCTCGATTTTTGTTGTATTAACAGCTCCATGTTGCAACATTGCATCGCATAAATTATCTTTATCACGTCAAAATATGCGAGCAACTCGCAATAATTAAACATAAAAAAAAGCATCTTACTAGGATGCTTTTTACCAAAAAGTCGAATAATTACTTAAACAAATTCGACCAGTTTTTAGAATATTTAATTTTCAAGACACAGTTAAAACAATGCGATAAAAATCCCAACAAAAATAATCAAACCTACCCAACGATTATGTCTAAATGCCCAAAAACACCACTGTGGATCGCGATCTTTGGTTTTGGTCCACTGATAAATAAAATCGGCAATCACCAATAACAATGCAATTAAGCCAATTGGAATTAAAATATTTTCCAAATACAGCGCTGCACCGATCAGAATGACACTGGTTGCCTGCAATAAAGAAATGATTTCAATATCGTATTTTCCAAATAAAATTGCAGTGGATTTCACTCCAATTTTTAAATCATATTCACGGTCAGTAATGGCATACTGCGTATCATAAGCGACCGTCCAAGCTAAATTACCGAAATAAAGCAACCAGCACGTCCAATCCAAAGGTTTACCCATCGCGGTGAATGACATTGGAATCCCCCATGAAAATGCCATACCTAAAACCACTTGTGGTAAATGGGTATAACGCTTCATAAATGGATAGACAAAAGCCAAAACCAAACCCGCTAATGCACAATAGAATGTGGCGATCGGCAAGAAAAATAATGTACAAGCACTTAATGCAACCAAACCAATGAATACACCTATTGCTTCTTTGGCTGAAATAACACCAGTTGCTAAAGGACGATTCTTGGTTCGTTCAACATGCGCATCCACTTTACGATCTGCAAAATCATTGATGGCACAACCTGCCGCACGCATGAAAATCGTGCCCAAAACCATTGCCACTAAAGTCACTAAATCAGGAATACCCTCTGCGGCAATCCAGAGTGCCCACATGGTTGGCCAAAAGACCAATTCTGTGCCAATTGGCTTATCAAAACGACATAAATAATAATAAGCTTCTAACCGTTGTCGCCAAGTGGTTTGTTGCGCTATTGCCATGACAGTCCTTCAGTAAGCTTAAATATCAATACTATTTAAAGCTTGGTTAACACATGCTTAGATTTATTCAAATCAAAGCATTATTTAGAATTCATTTGTTGCTGCAAAAATTGTTCAAAAGCAGGTAAAAAAGTTTCCTGTACAATGAATTTACACCCATGCCAAGTATAACAACTTTGACGCGTCCAACCATCTGCCAACTTTAAAACACGGCGCTCGCACAATGGTGTTGTCCGTTGGAACAGGAATTTTCCAATTGGTTGATTACGAATGTGTTTAAACAGGCGTGCTTTACGATGGATACTGAGAATAGGAAAAATACTTTTGGCTTTCACCCACGGTTGTGCATCACAGCCATATAAATAACTTTCTCGTACCCACGAAGTGTGTTGATACGGCATTTTCATCCATTGACTATCGATCAATGTCATTCTTTGATAATACTCTTGAAGCGGTTGAACTTTAAAAACGCCACCCGCCACATCAGTTAATTGTTGGGTTAATGAGCCTTGTGCATACAACCATGTTTTTAATTCAGGAGGAAAACGCTGATCCCGCATTGAGCATGATTGTTTCAATGTTCTACCCTTCAATTTTTCGATGCCTCAGTGTAACTGAAATTTAGATATTTGTTTGCAATGCGCATTAAAATAATAGGGTTTGGTGTGAAAAATCACCATTTGAGAATACATTGTTTTTAAAAAATCAATCATGGCATTTGCTCTACATTGCTACAAGCACAATATTTTTACATTAAAAATGCTTTCTGCTACATTTCAATGAATCGCTTAAATTCCACCTTTATGGACAATAAAATGAAGATAAAAGCACTATTACACTTCAGTCTTTTTTGTATTCCTTCAAGTTACTGTTTTGCACTGGGGCTATCTCAATCGCCTATTCAGCAAGTTACGCTCTACCCGACTGTTGCCAAAATTGAACGTACAATTCCTGTCCAAGCTGGTGAACAATTGGTCACTTTGACTGGACTTGCAGCCAACTTTGATATCAATCAATTGCAATATCAAAGTACCAATATAGAAGTGAATGCTGTTTCACATACCGACAGTGCGCTTGATAAACCTGCAGGCAATGAATCTAGCCAATTACGCAATAAAATTGATGACATTAAAAAGAAAATTTCTGAGCAAAATTCAATTATTCAAGCAGCTGAATTACAAAATAAATTTCTTGGCAATGTGACCACTGGCTCTGCTTCAGTTGTACGTGAGCAAGCTTACCAAGCCTTTATTGCTATTGATAAAGCTAAAATTGAAAAAGAAAAACTCGCACAACGCCTAGAAGAACTAGAACAGGATTTAAATGCGATTGGCGATAGCGAGTTTAATCAACGAACGCTTAAATTTTATGTCAATGCGCCACAACGTGGTGAAATTACCCTGAGTTATATGGTGCCTTATGCACGCTGGCAACCGACATATAAAGCTGAACTCAATACACAAACCAAGCAAGTCAAACTCACACGTATGGCGATGATTGCGCAAAAAACAGGAGAGGACTGGAATCATGTCAAACTTGCACTATCCACTTCGACACCACAAAATTATGTACAACAAATTCAACCACAACAATGGTGGGTAGACTATTACGAACCGCAACCATATCCAATGCCTGCACCTGCCCCAGTTTTGGCAGAAGTCGCTTTTTCTGACAGCAGCGCAGAAAAATTAGGAAAGAGTCAACGCAATCCTGCACCAGCTTTTCCTCAATTTCAATCAATGGATCTTAATTTTAGTACCGAATTCCGTTCTGAAACTAAAGCGACTATTCCAAGCAGCCAACAGCAGATTTACTTACCACTCAGCGCCGAACAGTACCCTGCAAAACTCTCAGTTTGGGCGATCCCTAAACAAAGTACACAAGCAACACTGAATGCAGAAATTGCCAAACTTGATCAAAATTGGCCATCTGGAACAGTCAAACTTTATCGAGATGGGGACTATATTGGTCAAAGGGCATGGAACAATAGTGCTGACGAAGCCTTACAAATGAGTTTTGGTGCAGATGAACAAATTCAGATTAAAGTTGTCAATCTAACAGATAAGAAAAGCCCTGTACGCAGTCAATCAGAAACCATTCAAAAACAGCAGTATTCGATTCAAAATTTGCATAATTATCCAATGGCTGTGACCATTTTTGAGTCAGAACCGCAAAGTCGTAATGACAAACTCAGCACACAATCAAGCTATAGTACGCCACCAACAGCAACCAAGTGGAATGACCAACCCAATATCAACCAATGGCACATCAATTTAGAACCGAAACAAAGCTTTAAATTGGATGTACAACATCAATTTAAATATCCAAGCAAAGGTAATACTTCAGGTTTTTAAAAGTTTAAATTTTAGGAATAATAAAGCCCAGTCTGACTGGGCTTTGTTTTAATCGATATTCTCTATTTAAAACATCAAAGATTAATTAACCTGAGTTCGATGAAAATTGTTTAGTTTGCAATCA
>NZ_SGSW01000230.1:0-238 GCF_004209125.1 Acinetobacter sp. WCHAc060033
AACTCACTCCGTACAGTTGCCGACTCCATCTGCGTGAACCAGTATTGCGTTTCCTGGCGCAAACGGTTTTCTACTCGTCCGGTCTCAAAATTGGCCTTTTGAGCTTCCGCCATGGCCATACCAGAAGCTATCCGCACTTGCCGACTGGCTAGTGGAATTGAAACTGTTACACTCATCAAGTTTTCAACGCCAGACTGCTCACGACTATAGCCCACTCCGACCGTAGGATTAGGTACCT
>NZ_SGSW01000231.1:0-238 GCF_004209125.1 Acinetobacter sp. WCHAc060033
TGCTCACTCCGTACAGTTGCCGACTCCATCTGCGTAAACCAGTATTGCGTTTCCTGACGCAAACGGTTTTCTACTCGTCCGATCTCAAAATTGGCCTTTTGAGCTTCCGCCATGGCCATACCAGAAGCTATACGCACTTGCCGACTGGCGAGTGGAATTGAAACGCTCACACTCATCAAGTTTTCAACGCCAGACTGTTCACGACTATAGCCCACTCCGACCGTAGGATTAGGTACCC
>NZ_SGSW01000232.1:0-237 GCF_004209125.1 Acinetobacter sp. WCHAc060033
ATTCAACAGATCAATTTAAATAAACAACTGGAGCAATCCAATACTGAGTTATCACTTAAAAATGAACAGCAAGCAGGAAAGTTGGAAAAAATTTCAAAATATATGGATACGATTCAAACCGAGATAGACAAATTTTCAAAGTCAGAGCAAGCACTTAAACAGGATGTTTTAAAGGCTAAAAATACTAACTTTTGGCTGAAAATATTATTAGTGACCGTGGTTGTTGGAATGGGTCTA
>NZ_SGSW01000233.1:0-234 GCF_004209125.1 Acinetobacter sp. WCHAc060033
GCCAAGAATCATAAAATTAGTGATTTATTTCGTCATCTTCAAGTTGGTCAAACTGAATGTCGTAAACGACGTATTTGGGTTGGTCGAGTGAAACTGTATATTAGTGCGCTACGATTAGAAGATGGAGAACTTTTACTTGTTGTTTCTCCTATGTTTAATGCTTCTGCTATTCGTGATTATGCATTACGCTGGGAAATCGAAACGTTATTTAGTTGTCTCAAAGGACGTGGATTC
>NZ_SGSW01000234.1:0-225 GCF_004209125.1 Acinetobacter sp. WCHAc060033
CTCATTATCGCCACCATTTTTCAGCAACCATTGCTGCATCATGTAATCTATTTCTTTCCAATTGTCCGCATGACGTTCAATTAAGCTAAACGCTACAGCTCCATTCACGCCCTGCCAATCTTGGTTAAGTTCTTCTTTGCGCTCTTCTGTGAGTTCAGGTGGTTCAAACTGATCAAAGAATTCATCAAATGTCATATCACTCATAAGTCCACCACTCTTGTACTC
>NZ_SGSW01000235.1:0-218 GCF_004209125.1 Acinetobacter sp. WCHAc060033
TTAGATCAATACTGTCACCGCTACCTTGGTTGCCCGCTACATCGGTATAGCTATTATCAGCAACACTGATTTTTGGTGTATCGGTTCCTGTCTGGGTAAAGGTCGCTGTCCAAGTGATTTTATCTGTGCTGCTTAGACCCGTTAAGCTGCCACCCGCAACAGTGATGTCACTGGCTTCAAAGCCTGTAACCGCTTCACTGAATTTAAAGGTCACTGTG
>NZ_SGSW01000236.1:0-215 GCF_004209125.1 Acinetobacter sp. WCHAc060033
TGTTGCTGACTTTGTTGCCACCTGCGTTAATTCCACTGTCAGTGATGCTCACTGTTTTGCTGGCATCATCTGGATTGGTTATGGTCAAGCCACTGTTGTTGAGGGTGCTGTTCCCTGCTTGGACGCTGGTTAAGCCTGTGAGGGTTTTACTCAGCTCAAAGTCGACAACATTGCCTGCTTTTTTCACTACGATGTTCGTTTCACCCGTTGTGGTA
>NZ_SGSW01000237.1:0-213 GCF_004209125.1 Acinetobacter sp. WCHAc060033
ATCTCTCTTATTCATTCAAACATGTCACTTGCGTGTCATATTCTTATGTTTAATTGAAATGAGTATGAACAATTTATTTCAACTCAAATATATTCTGTTAATGATTAACTGCGTCTTCGTCAGATCGCAGCAAACTGTGATAAATCACAGAACTTAATAAGCTTATACTTACTAAATTCTATAATCTATTTAGCCCGTACTCTTTAAAGTACG
>NZ_SGSW01000238.1:0-212 GCF_004209125.1 Acinetobacter sp. WCHAc060033
TAAATCTAAAGTAGTGGATAAGCGCAGAGAAGCGTTTGAGGGGAACAGATTTTGGATTGGGATTTTTAGAACCGATGTTGATTTTAAAGGTGAACTCGGTGAGTTTGGATTATATGAAGCAGTTAAGTCTGGAGTGAGTGCACCTTACTTATCGGAGTTTAATAATAAGTGGGTGATTTGGTGCAAGGCATGGCAATCAAGACAGGCTGAGG
>NZ_SGSW01000239.1:0-205 GCF_004209125.1 Acinetobacter sp. WCHAc060033
TTGGTTGAAACTAAGATGCATTGCATCAAATTATTAGGAGATAAACTCAGTGCAAGGAGTTTTGATAGCCAAGTGAATGAGATCCATGCACGTGTAGCAGTCCTTAACAGATTTACGGAATTAGGTCGACCACTTACCCAAGTTACGCCTTAAATTTGGCTCAATTAGGGGCGCTTTGCATTTCAAATCTTTGTGCAACAAAGCC
>NZ_SGSW01000024.1:0-67844 GCF_004209125.1 Acinetobacter sp. WCHAc060033
TCCCTGAATTAAAATCATTGATGTAAGACTCCGTTTAAAACTTAAAAATCTTTCTATATTTTTTAGTACGTAGTGTCAGTTATTTAGTTGGATATATGAGGTAATACAATGCGTTATAAATCAGGCTATAAAGCTGAGAAACGTCAAGAGTTATTGGACATCAGTGGTCAAATTGCCAAAAAAAATGGCTTTAGTGCCACAGGTGTAGACAGTTTTATGAAAGCTGCAGGTGTGACCAGCGGTGCTTTTTATTCTCACTTTTCATCTAAATCTGATTTATTCAAAGCTTTGATTGAAAATGAATTACAACACAGTCTTCAAATGTGGCAAGACAATCCACATCAAGACGATGCTGAAGCATGGATGGACTTTGAACTCAATCGCTACCTGTCAATTTCTCATGTAGAACGTCCTGATCATGGCTGTGTATTGCCGACTTTAGCCAGTGAAGTTGCTCGTTCTGAGATTGACATAAAACAAGTGTATCAAGCTGAACTACTCCGTGGTCAGCACCTTTTTATGAAACATTTGGGCAGTGAAGAAAAAGCATGGGCAGTCATGTGCCAATTGGTCGGAGCAATACTGATGGCACGTAGCATGGCGGATGAATCGATCAAATTGCTGATTTTAGAATCAAGCAAACAGTGTATTAAAGCCATGTTGCAAAAGGCATCATAATTTTATATTTAAGCTCACTATAAACTGCTATAAATACCCTATATTCCTTATAAAACCGTATAAATCATGACTGCTCCAACATCCGCTTTGCCTAAAACGATCTATGCAATTCAACATTTAGCTTTTGAAGATTTGGGTATTATTGAAGATACCTTTTATGAACACGATTATCGGGTTCGCTACTTTGAGGCAGGTGTTGATGATTTAAAAAAAGCTTTTGAATTTGAGGGCTTGGTAATTATTTTAGGTGGTCCGATTGGGGTCTATGAAACTGAAGACTATCCATTTTTAAATGATGAAATTGCCTATTTAAAACAACGTTTAGCAAAAAACTTACCCACGATTGGGATTTGTTTAGGTGCACAACTGATTGCCCATGCTTTGGGGGCGAAAGTTTATGCAGGACACCAGGAAGAAATTGGTTGGTCTAAATTAAAGATTCAAAATATTCCAAATAACCCGTTATTGCCTTTGGAAAATACTGAAGTTTTGCATTGGCATGGTGATACTTTTGATTTGCCTGAACATGCTGAATTATTGGCGAGTTCTGAAATTTACCCGAATCAAGCTTTTAGAATCGGACAAAATATTTTAGCGCTGCAATTCCATGTCGAAGTGGCTGCTGACAGTATGGAAAAATGGCTCATTGGTCATACGTGTGAACTTCGTAAAGCTGAAATCAATATTCCACAGCTTAGACGTGATAATGAAAAATATGCACCAATTTTAGAAACCAAATCTCCGCAGGTTTTAGCGAACGTTATGAACCAGTTAAGTTTTTAATTTTTTATGTGACAAAAAAGCACTCAAATTGAGTGCTTTCTTTTAAAGATCTGTTTGTCCCGTCCTGAAATAAGTTTACACATTAGAGACTTATTTTATGGAACAAGATCAAAAGCAAAGAGTTAAACGAACTCAAAGAGATTATTCCTTTGCCTTTAAAATGATGGTTATTCATGAAGTTGAAAAAGGGCAAATTACCTATAAGCAAGTACAAGCAAAATATGGTATTCAAGGTAGATCAACTGTTTTAGTCTGGCTACGTAAGTTCGGACAACAAGATTGGACTTCTAAAAACATGCCAAAATCATCAAAACGCCAACTCACTCCGCAACAACGTATTCGTCAGTTAGAAAAGCAATTGGCTGAGGAAAAACTCAAGACAGAGTTTGTTGAAGATGTGATTTATCACTTAGATAAAGAATGTGGGACGGATTTTCAAAAAAAGTATATAGAGCACGTTTCGAAGATTGGAAAAGCAAAAGAAGACTAAGTGTTACTCGCTTATGTCAATGGCTTGGAATTTCAAGACAAGCCTACTATCAATCGGAAAATCGTGCTCAAGTTCTGGCTCAAAAAACGCAGCAAGTGATTGATCTTGTGATGCATTATCGTTATTTAATGCCGAGCATTGGTACTCGTAAGTTGTATTGGTTGTAAGTTGTATTGGTTAATTAAACCGAAACTCATAGAGCTCGGTCTAAAGTTTGGTCGAGATCAATTATTTAAGATATTGAAAGAAAATAACTTATTAATTCGACCTAAACGTCGTTATACCAAAACGACAGATAGTAAACATTGGATGAAGAAACATCCTAATTTATTGAAAGACTACAAACCCGTACAAGTGAATGAGGTTCTTGTTAGTGATATTACGTATGTCGAAAGTGCTGAAGGTGTGCATTATTTATCATTGGTCACAGATGCTTATACCCGACAGATTAAAGGCTATAAATTATCGAAAGATATGAAAGCAGAGAGCGTGGTACAAGCTTTTGAAATGGCAATGAAACACTCAACAGATCGATCCACTGTGATGATTCATCATTCAGATCGAGGTTCACAATATTGTTCTGAGTTATATCAATCAGCTTTGAATAAGCATGGAGTTACTCCATCGATGACAGACGGACATGACTGTTACCAGAATGCGCTTGCTGAAAGAGTGAATGGTATATTGAAGCAAGAGTTTTTAACAACACGCTGTAATACGATGGAGGAATTGAATCAATTAATTATAGAATCGGTAGAGATTTATAACTGTTATAGACCGCATTTGAGCTTGGAGATGTTAACTCCAAATCAAATGTATGAGAAAGCAAAAACCGAGCTAATTGCTTAACTCGGTTTTAAATGAAATACTGTCAATCTATTTCAGGACGAAACAGTTTTACAAAAATTATTTTGCTACAGAAGCTTCTGTTGTGATGTTTACAGTGATTTTATCACCCACGTTAGGCACATAAGCACCTACACCAAATGCAGAACGATCAAATGAAGTCGTTGCATTGAAACCTACTGTTTCTGCTTTAGTCATTGGGTGCGCACCTGTTTTGTTTAAAACAGCATCTAAAACAACAGGTTTAGTCACATCTTTCACAGTTAAATTACCTGTGATTTTGTATTTATTTTTACCTAAAGCTTGAACTTTAGTACTTTTAAAAGTGATGTTTGGATATTTTTCAGCATCAAAGAAATCAGCTGTTTTTAAGTGCTCATCCAAAGCTTTAACGTTTGTATTTAAGCTTGATAATGGAATCGTTACATTCACAGAAGAATCAGCAGGTTTAGCTGTATCTACAGAAATCGTTCCTTGGATATCGCTAAAGTTTGCAGACGGTGTAGAAAAACCAAAGTGATTCCAAGTAAATACAGTTGCTGTATGCGTAGGATCAATTTTGTAGTCTACTGGTTTAGCGACAGTAAAAGTTGCTACAGAAGCGATCGCCAAGCCTAATGTTAATGATTTAAAGTTCATGTTCTTAATCTCTCTTTGGAATGATTGCTATTCTATACGCTTCACATTTTAATTCACTGTTATTGCTAATACGTTATGTTGCATATATGCAACGATTCTGCACCCTGAATCACCTCAGGTTTTAAACCTATGTTTTCACATAAAATACTGACAATATAAATAAACAAGAAGCAGAATTAAACTTAAGTCAGAAAATAGATCAAGAAATTACACTAGAGTTTTCATCTAATTTTCGTTATCTATAGTATTAAATATTCTATTTGGTAAATTTGAATGGTTCATTCCGCACAAGCGCTCAGCATCCAAACACCGTATCGTGTCACACTTAGCAATCCACAAGGTCATACGTGGTATGCCGATGAACCTTTGGATAAAGGTGGTAAAGATACCGCACCAAATCCGATGCAAATTTTACTCTCGGCTTTAGGCGCATGTACTACGGTGACTTTAGAAATGTATGCCAACCACAAAGGCATTCAACTCGACCATGTGCAAGTTGATTTGGCTTTGAATCCTGAGGGTGATCCCGAAGCTGGTCATAACAATATCGTGAGAAAAATCACCTTAAAAGGTCAATTCACGGAAGATCAACACAAACGCCTATTAAAAGTCGCTGAAAGTTGCCCTGTTCACAAATTATTAACCTCAAATATTCAAATCCAGTCTGAATTAATTGTTGAATAATTGAAAACTTAAGCCAATTATCAACTTATTCAGCACTGAATAATTGAGTTTACATTCGGTTTAAACTGACAATATCAAGACGTTTAATTCAATTGTCAGTTTAAATCAGAACCATCACATTTGAACAAAAGCACCCTCATTTTAGGCGATATTTACATAAAATAGTTTGTTAAAAAATAACCCGCTACAACACCAATAAATGAATACAACACCATGATAAAGAAGACAAAACTAGTTTTATTTTTCTTTCTTAAAAACTTCATCATATTGAAGGTCTCACATTTCAAAAATAAAAAGATATTTTAGTATAACTGCCTAGCAATGCGTAGATGCACTTCTTCACAAAGAAACTATAACAGATGTGGAAATTCGCAGCATATCTGTTATACACATTTTAGCTGTAAGCAATCTTAAGAAAGTTCATTATTTCTGTGCAAACAATGTAGCGCAAACGTTATCAATCAAGATATTGTCATTAATTATCAATAAAATAACCACATTTGACAATATAAGAGGTTTTTACTTTTGGAAAAGTTTGCTTTTATCCAAAACATTCAAGATTGGTCTGATCAATATCCTTGGTTAGAAATGCTCACTTCACTGGGGATCCTGATTGGTTTCGCTTTATTGGCAAACTTTGTTGCTAAACAAGTTGTTGTGCGTGGCATCCGAAAGCTGATTGAAAAATTAAAATTCGCCAATAGCGACATTTTATCTCAGCATAGTGTCATTCGCCGCATTGCCAATATTGTTCCCGCCATTGTAATCATTAATGGTATTGTCACTGTTCCACATTTATCAGAAAAAATGATTTCTGTGGTACAAATGCTTGGTCAAGCCTTTATTTTTGTAACCATTGCGTTGGCAATCAGTGAATTTCTGAGCATTTTCAATTTAGTCTATCAAAAAAATCCTAAGTCTCGTAATAAGCCAATCAAGGGATATTTACAGTTAGTTAAACTGATCATTTATATCGTTTGTGGCTTATTGATTTTAGGCACATTCCTGAAAAAAGATGTATTCAGTTTACTTGCAGGCTTTGGTGCAATGGCTGCGGTACTGATGTTGGTATTTCAAAATACCATTTTATCTTTGGTTGCTTCTGTTCAAATCTCATCTTATGACATGGTACGCATTGGTGATTGGATCGAAATGCCTTCTTTAAATGCTGATGGCGATGTGATCGATATGTCACTTCATACCATTACCGTGCAAAATTTTGATAAGACTTTTACCACCATTCCCACCAATAAATTGGTCACGGATACGTTTAAAAATTGGCGTGGGATGAAACAAGTTGGTGCGAGACGTATCAAGCGTTCTATTTTTATTGATCAAAATAGTGTGCATTTTTTAAGTGCACAGGAGCAAAATAAATTTAAATCATTTTTATTGCTGGATTCTTATCTGAATGAAAAACAAAACGAGCTGAAAGCGTTTAATCAGCAATTCTTAAATGATGCAATGCTTAACCAACGTCGTTTGACCAATATTGGAACCTTTCGTGCTTATGTGACTGCCTATTTGAAGCAACATTCAGGAATTTCACAAACGCAAACTGTCATGGTACGTCAAATGCAGCCCACCAGTGAGGGTTTACCTTTGGAAATTTATGCGTTTGCTAACACCACGATTTGGGGTGATTATGAGATGATTCAATCTGATATTTTTGATCATCTGATGGCGATCTTACCTGAGTTTGGTTTAAAAATTTATCAAGCACCGTCTGGCTCTGATTTGCAAGCGATGTTTCAGCAAAATCATGTTGTGAATCACGATCAGCATTTTTCGTCTTAATAAATAACCTGTGTTCGAAGTGGATTTTCACCAACTTTCGATACGCGGAATCGTCCTTCGCAATTGTTTGAGGCAGGACTAAACCTACAGGTTAATGTTTTTGCGATAATTTTGATATGTTTCGGTATGTGTCGAGTTCTGCGAAGGACAATGGTTTTGGTTACTTTTGCCGAAACAAAAGTAACTCCAACCGAAGGTTAATCCCCGATATATGAACAAAAACAATGAGACTCCGTCACAATGAACTTTATATAAATTATTAAAATAACTTATCAAACTCACATTAAATATTCAATTCATTGCACTTAGTTTGGGTGCAATGAGGGTTTCGTTATTCTGATTTTAAATTTTTTATTACACATAAAACTAAAGCCCCTTTCGGGGCTTTTCAATCTTATAGCTTCTCAACCAAGATACGGTCAATTTGCTTTAAACCAGTTTGCTTTTCATGGTTCTTACGACGAATTTTAATCAACTTGTCTTCTTGAAAATCCTGAAGTAACAACTCTACAGCAACCATTGATTCAAGTGGTAAATCTTGTCCGATCCACTTTTGCTCACCTGCATCCATTAAAGTGATTTCGTCACTAATTTGCTCATAAAGGCTCATATTTTCCTCACTTATGGAATTTAATCCATCATATCTCATGAAAACGAAATGACGCAGGACACTATATACCTTTTAATAAAAACTGCCAGCTCTTTCCTCTCTATTTCAGCATCATCATATAAGCTTTTAAATTAAAACAATTTTATAAATTTAAAATCACCTATTTTAATTCATGAGCAAGTCACTGGAGTCAACAATAAATCAGCATTCCGATTTACAAAATGATATGGGGCACCATAAGCATCTGCGTTGAATTGGATTTTTTTTGCACTTAATATGGCTTGTTTAAATTTTTCAAATTCTACAGCACTTTGCAAAAATGGATTTCCGTAGCTTTGACCATCCAAAGCAATATCAAGATCATTCTGCTCTGCATTTAAACGATCTAGTCCACGATGATCCTCTATCACAAATTTACTTTTTTCATCAGGTTCTATGCAACTCAGGCTCAAATTTAAAATCGCCCTTTTATCATTCATATTGATCAACATTTTATCGCTGGCTTTCTGATATTTTTCAGGATATTCAAGCTCTACATAAGTCCAATGCCCTATAACGACCTTTGATAAAAGTGCTTGCTCAAATTTTCCTTTATCATCCCACTGAACTTTGATTGTTTTTTCAAAAGCTTGCACTTGGGTCAATGCATTCAATCCAATCAAAGTGCCGATCATAAATGACTTTATACGAACCATAAGACTGTCCTTTTTTATTTTTTGTTCTCATAAAATATAAACTGTGCCGAAGCAAAGCATGGTAATCATTTGTATTTCTTTTCAAGCCAAAGTCAAATAACGATACTTTTAAACTTTTTTTCAAAAAAAAACGCTCCAATTTTGGAGCGTTTTTTAAACAGAAAATTTAATGATTTAAATCAAGCTGTTAATTCTTTTACTGCTGCAACAACGGCTTCAGTGGTAATACCGAAGTGTTGATACAAATCTTTCGCAGGTGCAGATTCGCCATAAGTCGTCATACCGATCACACGACCGTCAAGACCTACAAATTTCCACCAATAATCTACATGTGCAGCTTCAACCGCAACACGCGCACGAATGTTTGACGGAAGAACTGCTTCACGATAAGCAGCATCTTGTTTTACAAACTCTTCAGCACATGGCATAGACACAACACGTACACCTTCAAGTTGCGCATACGCTTCCATTGCCAAGCCCACTTCTGAACCTGTTGCAATGATGATCGCTTTCAATTCCCCTTTTTCTTCAGCCAATACATAACCACCTTTCGCAACATCAGCAATTTGTGCTTCTGTACGTGTTTGGAATGCTAAGTTTTGACGAGAGAAAATTAACGCTGTAGGACCTTCTTTACGTTCTAAAGCAGATTTCCAAGAAATAGATGCTTCTACAGTGTCACATGGACGCCAAGTATTTAAATTTGGAGTACCACGTAAAGATGCAATTTGCTCTACAGGTTGGTGTGTAGGACCATCTTCACCTAGGCCAATTGAGTCATGCGTATACACATGAATCACACGTTGTTTCATCAATGCAGACATACGCACTGCATTACGCGCATATTCCATAAACATCAGGAATGTAGCAACATAAGGAATGAAACCACCGTGTAAAGCGACACCATTGGCAATCGCAGTCATACCGAATTCACGTACACCATAATGTACATAATTACCCGCAGCATCAGACTCAACGCCTTTTGCGCCTTTCCAAAGTGTCAGGTTTGAACCCGCTAAATCAGCAGAACCACCTAAAATTTCAGGCAATAATGGTGCAAATGCTTGGATTGCATTTTGGCTTGCTTTACGTGTTGCGATGGTTTCGCCTTTTGCATTCACTTCCGCAATATAAGCATCTGCTTTAGCAGCGAAATCAGCAGGTAAATCACCTTCTAAACGACGCTTAAGTTCAGCCGCTTCAGTTGGATATTTTGCAGCATAAGCAGCAAAAGTTTCATTCCAAGCTGCTTCAGAAGCAGTACCTTTTGCTTTAGCATCCCAAGACGTATAGACATCTTCAGGAATTACAAACGCTTCTTCTGTCCAGCCTAAAGCTTCACGGGTTAATGCAATTTCATCATTACCCAGTGGCGCACCGTGACAATCTTCTTTACCTTGTTTATTTGGTGAACCTAAACCGATCACCGTTTTACACATGATCAATGTTGGTTTAGTCGTTTCAGCTTTTGCTTCAACAGTTGCAGCACGAATTGCATCAGCATCGTGACCATCAACTTTAAGCACTTGCCAACCATACGCTAAGAAACGCTGTTCTGTATCGTCAGAGAACCAACCTTCTACTTCACCGTCAATTGAGATGCCATTGTCATCATAATAAGCAACGAGCTTGCCTAGACCCAAAGTCCCTGCCAATGAACATGCTTCATGAGAAACACCTTCCATTAAGCAACCATCACCCAAGAAACAGTAAGTGAAATGATCTACAACTTTGATGTCTTCTTTGTTGAATTGAGCAGCTAAAGTTTTTTCAGCAAGTGCAAAACCAACTGCATTGGCAATACCCTGACCCAATGGACCTGTGGTAGTTTCGATCCCAGGTGCATAGCCCAATTCTGGGTGACCTGGAGTTTTAGAATGTAATTGACGGAAAGATTTTAAATCTTCGATTGAAAGATCATAACCTGTCAAATGTAATAATGCATATTGAAGCATTGAGCCATGACCATTTGAAAGTACAAAACGGTCACGGTTCGCCCATTGTGGATTTGTTGGGTTGTGGTTTAAAAACTCACGCCATACCACATCAGCGATATCTGCCATCCCCATTGGTGCGCCTGGATGTCCAGAATTTGCTTTTTGCACAGCATCCATTGCGAGTACACGAATTGCATTGGCAATACGACGTTCATTCAGCGGGGTTGTCATAAATCTCAGTCCAATAATGGGTTAATAAATGTAGAAGATGAATACAAATTCAATAACGATCTATTGTCTTAAAAAAATATGTAAGCGTAAAGACTAATAATCTATATTTAACGTGCTTACACACAAGAGAACAAAAAATAGGCAAAATTTAGCAAAAAATCTAATTTCTTAGTCAACCTAAAATATCTTTTGAGAAACGAATTTGATTTCGACCCTCCGCCTTTGCTTGATACAAAGCGATATCGGCACTATTTAAAGCATCTTTTACATTGATACCTTGATAAAGAAATGCGATTCCCATACTCGCAGTTACATTAAAGGTCGAATTATGTGTTAAAGGATGCTCAATTTCAGCTAAAGCAGCGATACAACGTTCTGCAATCGTTCTAGCTTTCTTTTCATCTGTATCGTTCAATATAATCAGAAATTCTTCACCACCATAACGCCCTAAAATATCAGTGCTACGAATATTCGCTTTCAGTACTTCTGCTGCAGAAATAAGAACTTGATCACCAATCAAATGCCCATAACGATCATTCACTTGCTTAAAATGATCCAAATCTAGCATCAAAATCGCATGCTTTTTCCCACGATCTAAGTGTTGTAAAATTTCAGTGAGCTTTCTTCGATTATAAACATCCGTTAGTGCATCAAATTGTACCAAATGTGCAATATAACTCTCTCGTTCACGCCATTGTTTTAAGATCAACAGCAATAGTAAAATACAAATGATTATTATTGGAAAAGTAAAATACGTAATCGAACCCATCCAAAAGCCATTTAAATATTCTGGCGTTCCAATGGTTTCAAAATTAAATAATGGCGCATTTACTAAATTCCCTTTTATGGTTTGATCACTGATCACACCAATGGTAATTGCTAAACTTGTAATAACAGAGAGCATCACCCGTACGTTAAATAGAATAAATCCTACAAACAAATAACAGACAGCATTAGTCATAGTATTAGGACTAAATACACCCGCCATATAAGCGTCAAAAATCAGTGTAAGTCCAAAAACATTGACAGAAAGATAAGGTAAAATAACCTCACCTTTCCTTGATTTGGAGATTAGCAATAATCCAACAATAAAAAGTACTGCAACAAATATCTCAAAAAATTCGATATATAGCTGTAATCTAACTTCTGATAAATGAACAAAAATCTGCACTTCAGGTGTCAGAAAAATATATGCTTTCCAAATAATCCAAAGAACTTTAATTTGAATAAAAAGTATAAAAACCAAAATACATTTCTGAATAGGATTCCAATTCAGAATCTTAAAATCATTTCCCATACGACTAGACAAAAAATGAACCAAAGATTGCATACAAAAAAAATCGCCTAAATCAGGATGCTTGTTATTTATTCAGTATAATACATCTGCAATCTTTCACGAATTAAATATCTAAAATTTATAGTTTTTTAAATAGCATAAAAATAACAAAGTTTCACACAAAGTAATAAAAATGAGTCAAAATACTCATTTTAAAAACAAAACAGCACCTATTTTAAAAATTTAATTCATTTCTAAAACTCAGCACTAAAAATATATCACTTAATTCTAGGATAATTTTTTAGGACTTTTTATCCATGATAAATATAAACTCATTTCAAAATCGAAATCGCATCTCTATTTAAAGAATTAAAGAGCCCTTAATAACTGATGTTACGCAGTAACATCAAATGCATATTTAAAATCTAGGAAAAATGGATACGCGATAACGTCATCCGCATCTGTCTGAGGCAGGACTACTTTTGAATATAAATGTTTCTGCGATGTATTCAATATTTTGACGGTAGCTGGCGAGTTCTGCGGTGAGGAGCAAAGCTCCGCAAGATGGTTTCCTTGCGCAGTTTCACTGCTCATTTTCCCGAAAGAAAAGTAAGTCCAGCGGAAGGCTAATCTCTAAATCAAATTTTTTGATGTAAGACTCTGCCAAGTAAGCTTTAAAACAATGCTGTTCTTTTGACGTGCGTAATATCAGTTAATAAGAAAAATTGATATGTTTATTCGTTTTAAAACCATCTAATTGAAATAATTTCATGCATTTTGGCTAAGATGTGCTAGTGCTTAGACTGAAGTCGATGTAACATAACGCGTCTTTATAAATTACTGCGATAGGACTTTCATGCGCGAGTATGCTGTTTTTACTTCGGAATCTGTGAGCGAAGGTCATCCTGACAAAATGGCTGACCAAATCAGTGACGCTATCTTGGATGCAATCTTAAAAGAAGACCCATATGCAAGGGTTGCATGCGAAACATTAGTAAAAACTGGTGCTGTCGTACTTGCGGGTGAAATCACAACAACTGCAAACGTAGATTTTGAAGCAATCGTACGTCATACAGTGAATGGTATTGGCTATCATCACACAGACTTAGGCTTTGATGGTTCTACGTGTGCTGTGATCAACATGATTGGTAAACAATCACCAGAGATTGCACAAGGTGTAGACCGCCAAAAACCTGAAGATCAAGGTGCGGGTGACCAAGGTTTAATGTTTGGTTATGCAAGCCGTGAAACTGATGTTTTAATGCCTGCTCCTATTTCATATGCACATCGTTTGATGGAAAAGCAAGCTGAATTGCGTCGTAATGGCACACTTCCATGGTTACGTCCAGATGCGAAAAGCCAAGTCACTTTCGCTTATGAAAATGGCAAACCCGTTCGTTTAGATGCTGTTGTACTTTCAACTCAGCACGATCCTGAGATTTCACAAGCGAATTTAAAAGAAGCTGTGATTGAAGAAATCGTGAAGAAAATCATTCCAGCTGAAATGTTCCATGCAGAAACCAAATTCCACATTAACCCAACAGGTTTATTTGTGATCGGTGGTCCTGTAGGTGACTGTGGTTTAACAGGTCGTAAGATCATCGTAGATACATACGGTGGTATGGCGCGTCACGGCGGTGGTGCTTTCTCTGGTAAAGATCCATCAAAAGTTGACCGTTCTGCGGCTTATGCAGGTCGTTATGTTGCAAAAAATATTGTTGCAGCTGGTCTTGCAGATAAATGTGAAATCCAAGTGTCTTATGCCATTGGTGTTGCTGAACCAACGTCTATTTCAATCAATACTTTCAATACAGGTAAAGTATCTGATGAGTTAATCGTTCAATTGGTTCGTGAACATTTTGACTTACGTCCATACGGTATTACTCGTATGTTGAACTTAATCCAACCAATGTATAAGCAAACAGCTGCTTATGGTCACTTTGGTCGTGAAGGTTCTAATACAGCCTTTACTTGGGAAAAAACAGACAAAGTTGAAGCATTAAAAGCTTCTGCTGGTCTATAATTTATACAAAATCCATCATTCTTATCCTAATTTGAAGTGATGACAAAAAAGCCCAATCTATTTATTGGGCTTTTTTAATTGTAAATTCATTACAATCTATAAAATAGTTCAAATCTATAAGTGCATCGGGATGATCACAAGTTCAATTTAAAAAGGTAAATCATTTCAAATAGCTTCGCTTTCATTAACCAGCCAAAGCACTTTCAATGTCTTTTTCTAAATCTTCAGGTTTAGTCGTTGGCGCATAACGGTTGAGTACTTCACCTTTTTTATTGATTAAAAATTTAGTGAAATTCCATTTTATACCATTGCCCAAAATTCCCTTACTGTTATTGGTTAAATAACGGAAGATCACATGTGCACTTGGGCCTTTTACATCAACCTTGGCGAACATCGGGAAACTCACCCCATAGTTACGTTGGCAATATTCACCGATTTGCTCGTTTGAACCAGGGTCTTGTCCACCAAACTGATTACATGGAAAACCCAAGACTTCAAAACCCTGATCTTTATATTTTTCATAAAGTTTTTCTAAGCCTGCAAATTGTGGAGTAAATCCACATTTACTCGCAGTATTTACGATCAATAAAACTTTCCCTTCATAATCTGAAAAAGATTTATTCTCGCCCTCTAACAGTTCAGCGTCAAACTGATAAACATTTGTCATGGATAAGTTTCCTCGTCGCCTTTTTCTTGTGTTTTTAATTCTAATGAAGCTGAATTCACGCAATAGCGTAAACCCGTTGGTTGAGGTCCATCTTCAAAGACATGCCCCAAATGCGCGTCACAGTGATGACATACGATCTCAACACGTTCCATACCATGTGAGTGATCATCATGTTCTTCTATAGCAGAATTGTTGATGGCTTTAAAGAAGCTTGGCCAACCACAACCACTGTCAAATTTTGACTCTGAAGTGAATAGTGGCTCTCCACAACATCGACATACATAAGTCCCATTCTGCTTGGTATTCCAATATTTTCCAGTAAATGCAGGCTCAGTCCCTTTTTGACGAGTAATTTTAAATTCCTCTGGTGATAACTCTCTTTGCCATTCTCTGTCTGTTTTATTGAGTTTTCCCATGATTATTTCCTTTACTATCATGCTACTTAAAATAGGTTAATCGTATATTTACGTTATTCATCTTAAAATTTCTAGTCCTAAGTTCACAATTTACAAAAGACTTACATCAGAACCAATAGCAAAAAGAAAGCAATATAAAAATTAAAGTGAGCAAATTAATTTAATTTATCCTTTTTTGTGAGCAATTTTAGTGTTAATCTAAGCGCTGTTCTTGCTCAGGATTAGAAAATGTCGCAAAAAAAGAGCGTTATTTTTAAAAATCTGCTCCCTGTGATTCGACAATATCAACAGGATGGATTTACCCATGAAAAAATTGTTGCCTTACTTAGAGACGAACATAATCTTGATCTCGTAACAACTGAAACATTTAAAAGTTATTTATATCGTTATGCAAAAGTGAACTCCACTCTTTCCGAGAACCTCAAAATGCCGAACAGTATCCAAACCCCACGCGAAATAAAAAAATCGTCTAAGCTCGAGCATGTATGCTACGACATCCGTGGACCTGTGTTACGAGCGGCCAATGAGATGGAAGAAGCGGGTCATAAAATTATCAAGCTCAATATTGGCAACCCTGCCCCATTTGGCTTTGAAGCGCCACAAGAAATTATCAATGATGTGGCTTTAAATCTACCAAATGCAATTGGTTATACCGACTCAAAAGGGATTTTTCCTGCACGTAAAGCAATCTGTCAGTATTATCAACAGAAAGGCATTCTCAATATGCATGTCAATGATGTGTATGTCGGGAATGGTGTATCTGAACTGATCGTAATGGCGATGCAAGGTCTATTGGATGATGGCGATGAAATGCTGATTCCAATGCCTGACTATCCACTGTGGACTGCTGCAGTGAATCTTTCAGGCGGTACTGCGATTCACTATAAATGTGATGACCAAAATTACTGGTACCCTGATATTGCAGATATGGAAAGCAAAATCACCCCGAATACGCGCGGGATCGTGATTATTAACCCAAATAACCCAACAGGTTCCGTTTATCCACGTCATGTTTTAGAGCAAATTGTTGCACTGGCTAAGAAATACGATTTGATTTTATTTGCAGATGAAATTTATGACAAAATCGTTTATGACGGTATTGAACATGTATCTGTTGCTGCGCTTGCAGGTAATCAATTATGTATTTCATTTAATGGCTTATCTAAAGCGTATCGTATTGCGGGCTATCGTTCAGGTTGGATGGCGATCACAGGTGATAAATCTCGTGCTGCCGACTATATTGAAGGTTTAGACATGCTGGCTTCTATGCGCTTGTGTGCGAATCATCAAGCACAGTATGCGATCCAAACAGCACTTGGTGGTTATCAGTCGATCAATGATTTGATTCGTCCAGGTGGTCGTTTATACGAACAACGTAATATTGCATGGGAAATGTTGAATGACATTCCAGGTGTAAGTTGTGTAAAACCTGAGGGTGCAATGTACTGTTTCCCTCGCCTAGATCCTGAAATCTATCCAATTGAAGATGATGAGAAATTCATGTTAGATTTCTTAAAAGCAGAAAAAGTGCTTTTAGTTCAGGGAACTGGATTTAACTGGCCAACCCCTGATCATTTCCGTGTGGTGTTCTTACCTGCTGAAAATGAATTGCGTGAAGCATTAACCCGTTTAAGTCGCTTCTTGGCTAAAATGCGTTAATTCTCAACAATAAAATAATAGGCACTCCACTGAGTGCCTTTTTTACGTTTTCTATATTGTATTTTCGATTTACTCTAACAACACTTTTCAATTATAAATTTGAATGATTATTCAAAAAATAACATTTTTAAATAGATATGGGCAAAAGACCATTTTTTATATTAAGTTAAAAATCGGCATAGAAAATGCTTAAAACTTAAATAATAGATCAATGGATAGAAAAGGAACTTTTATGAAAAAAACGGTTACCGCCCTTGTGCTTTCGATTGGTATGCTTCTGCCATTTTCCAGTTATGCCAAAAATAATGTCGTCGTTGTTGCGACTGGTGGCACCATTGCAGGTGCAGGCGCCAGCTCAACCAATAGCGCAACTTATACCGCAGCAAAAGTCCCTGTCGACGATTTGTTAAATGCTGTGCCTCAAATCCAAAACCTTGCCAATGTTACAGGTGTACAAGCCTTACAAGTGGCTTCTGAAAGCATTACTGATAAAGAATTGCTTACCATAGCGCGTAAAGTCAATGAACTGGTTAAAAAACCTGATGTTAATGGTGTGGTGATTACTCATGGAACAGACACTTTAGAAGAAACGGCATTCTTTCTAAGTTTAACTGTTCATACCAACAAACCGATTGTCGTCGTGG
Organism: Acinetobacter sp. WCHAc060033; assembly: GCF_004209125.1. NCBI lineage: Bacteria > Pseudomonadati > Pseudomonadota > Gammaproteobacteria > Moraxellales > Moraxellaceae > Acinetobacter > Acinetobacter sp. WCHAc060033. Next base: position 16,076 of record NZ_SGSW01000024.1, read on the forward strand.
GTTCGATGCGTCCACCTTCAGCACTTTCTGCCGATGGACCTTTAAATCTATATAGTGCTGTTGCACTTGCAGCAGCCGATAGTGCAAAAGGCAAAGGCGTTTTTGTGCTGATGAATGATAGTATTTTTGCAGCCCGAGATGTGACCAAAACTATTAACATTCATACCAATGCTTTTGCAAGCCAATGGGGTGCTTTAGGAACGCTCGTTGAAGGAAAGCCATATTGGTTTAGAAATGTCGCAAAACGTTTTAATAACAGCTCAGAATTTAATATTGAAAATATTCAAGGTGATGCCCTACCTTTAGTCCAAATCGTCTATGGCTCAGGTAATATGCTACCTGATGCCTATTTGGCGTATGCCAAAGCAGGAGCAAAAGCGATTATCAATGCAGGCACTGGCAATGGTTCTGTACCGAACTATATCGTTCCGACCTTAAATCAATTACAGCAACAAGGCGTGCAAATCATTCGCTCTGCACGTGTTCCACAAGGGTTTGTCTTACGCAATGCAGAACAACCCGATGATAAATATGGTTGGGTGGTTGCTCATGATTTAAATCCGCAAAAAGCCAAGCTTTTAGCAGCTTTAGCCCTGACCAAAACCAAAGATGCTAAAGAGATTCAACGTATGTTTTGGGAATATTAATTTTATAATTTAAATATAAAGTCTTGGAATTTAGATAAAAAAACCGTCAATGAATTTGACGGTTTTTGCTTTTATCAATTCTTTTATTTGCATCAATTATGAATCAACAGACAAATCCAATTGATCAATAATATAAAGCGTATTGCTATCTATTATATTTTTCTCTTGATCTAAATATTTCTGTTCTAAAACACCATCAGTTTCAGAAAAACCATAGTCATCATCATTTAATACAGCTAAATGTTGTGCATCAATCACCCATAAACCTTCAACTTTATCATGTGGATACTGCAAACGCTCTACCAAATCCACCACTAATTTTTTTGCAACTGGATGAATACCGTGTTGAGCTAAACCCTCCCAACCCGAACTTAAAACATACTGTTCTATAGTTTGTCCATCAATCAATAAACCCAGATTTTCATCTTGCTGAAAATTTTCATTATTTTGAATACTTTCTAAATCGGTTGCATTACGAATATCGATTTTATAAACACGCTTAAACGCTTGCGGATTATCTTTATAAAAATCATCATCACGTTCGGCAACTAAAAACTCGTTTGAACTTAGTGCTGTGATTGCCGTATTTGAATAAGCAATTCCCTCTTGTTTGTATAAATATTGCGAAACTTGTTTATTTTCAAGATTAATCATCACAATACGGACAAGGTCAGATTTCGAAAATGATGAATCAGGATTACTCATCGTGGATTGCATAATCCCCACTAGAGTTTTCTGATCTGGTGTGATCGTTAAGCCTTCCATACCTCTATTTTGACGACGATTGGCAAATTCTAAGGGTAATAAATAGTCTGATTTTCGTCGTGTATCTTGCACATAAGCATTGATGCGATCTATTTCTACCCCATTTGCATCAAAATGCACAATATGTGGACCATATTCATCACTCACCCAGAACGTGCCATCTTTTAATGCCACCAATCCTTCTGAGTCCAAACCATATTCATCTGTGCCATATTCTAAGACTTGCCCATGCTGATCGTATGCGATTTCTTTGGTCGCGCCAAAATGCTGATTGGGTAATCCTGTAATATTTCGCCCTGTTGGGTCTTTAAGCAGGATTTCTTTTATTTTTTCAATCGTGCCATTTTCATGTAACTGAAATAGTCCAATTTTAGGTGTATAGCTTGGATCTAAAAATATTTTCCCTTTATCACCATTTACATCATAAGTCGTATTTGGACCACGATCTGTGAGTGCATAAAATTGATTTCTTTCAGTTGGATGTGCGGATATTTCTGAACCAAAACCACCACAACGAAGTTCTATAAAATTTCCTGCTTTTGCACCATCTGGAATATTGTGTATATCTAAAATATCGTAAGGTAATTGCACGCCTTTGCTAAATTTTTGGTACATATTTTATCCTTTTATTTTCGATGCATTATCAACTTATGATTTAGGAAAACATATATCAATTACATTCTCATGATTTTTTAAATTCACTTCGATCAAATTCGTTTCATCAAAAGTAGAATCAAAAATCTTCTTTTCACTTTTTAAAACTCTGAATTGTCCGATTGGTCTTGCGTCAGTTACTTCATTTTTTAATGCATCAATTTGTATTCTTTCTTCATTATCTGTTTTTGCAAATACATTGAATTTCAAGGCGCTCGTTGGAATACCTCGTAAATTAAAACTTGATTTTACAATTTCTCTGAGTTGCTTTTGACATTCAGTAGAATCCTTAAAAGTACTTTTAGCTTCAACATTTGCTGCTGGTTTTATATCGCAAGCCGACAAAGAAAGAGCAACCAATCCAATTAAGATAATTTTTTTCATCATTTCTTTTTTGTTAGTTTAAGAATATTCATCATAGCAAAAGACTCAGCCTAAATAAAACTCAGCCCAAAGTCGCACCACCACAGCCTTATAAATTATTGAAAATAAAAAAGAGGCTTCCGCCTCTTTCATTACTAATATTTACTCAGGCTTAGTCAATTCCGTCATCGGCCAGCGTGGTGTTGTGGTTACAGACAAGCCATCCTGTTGTCCTGCTTTTAAACGTTGATAACCTGCGAAAGCAATCATTGCACCATTATCGGTACATAAAGCGGGTTCTGCATAATAAACAGTCGCTTTAATTTTGGCTAAATCAGCCTCTAAACGCTCACGCAAACGCTTATTGGCACTCACACCACCTGCAATCACCAAAGTTTTCAAACCTGTTTGCTTCAATGCTTTTACAGATTTTTTAACTAAAGTATCTACTAAGGCTTCTTGGAATGATGCAGCAATATCGGCATCACGATTTTCACCATCAAGTTTTTTAAGTTGGACTGAAACGGCTGTTTTTAAGCCACTAAATGAAAATTGTAAGCCTTGATGCAACATTGGACGTGGAAATTCAAACGCTTCTTTATCACCTTGCTCTGCCAAACGTGAAATATTTGGACCACCTGGGTAAGGTAATTTCAACATTTTTGCAACTTTATCAAAAGCTTCACCAGCCGCATCATCAATCGACTCACCGAGGATTTCGTATTCACCGATGCTGTGTGCAGCCATCAACTGTGTATGTCCGCCAGAAACCAATAAAGCGACAAACGGAAATTTAGGCGGTGTTGCAGATAAAAGTGGTGCAAGCATATGACCTTCCATATGATGTACACCAATTGCAGGTTTATTTAATGCAAAAGCCAAAGTTCGACCAAACAAAGCACCTGTCATCAATGCGCCCATAAGACCTGGTCCACGCGTATACGCAACTGCATCAATCTCAGTTTTTTTCACACCACTTTGTTCAAGCAGTTGATTAATTAAAGGAATAAGTTTGCGCACATGGTCACGAGATGCCAACTCAGGTACGACACCGCCATATTCTGCATGCAATTTAATTTGACTATATAGCACTTGTCCTCTTAAGCCGACTTCACTGTCATAGAGCGCCAATCCTGTTTCATCACATGAAGTTTCTAAGCCCAGAACGATCATTAAATTGCCTTTTACCCGTTTCAAAATATTGCCAGAGCTATTATAGACTTGTGATATGAGATGTAAATGAGTAAAATACTGACCTTCACTTGTGATCAAGGGTAATTCGACCCTGATCTTATCCATAACTTAATGAGGATTCTTCATGCCACAAGTTAAATTGAAAGAAGGCGAACCAGTAGACGTAGCTATCCGTCGTTTCAAACGTTCATGCGAAAAAGCGGGTGTTTTAGCTGACGTTCGTAAACGCGAATTCTACGAAAAACCTACTCAAGAACGTAAACGTAAAAAAGCTGCTGCTGTTAAACGCTACCAAAAGAAATTGGCGCGTGAATCAGTACGTACTACTCGCCTTTACTAAGATTAATTTGTGATTGATTGACTAACTTGGACAAGATAAATGACTACTTTAAAAAACCAAATAACTGATGTTTTGAAAGCCGCTATGCGTGCGAAAGAAATGGATAAGTTAACGGTAATACGTAGTCTACAGGCAGCAATCAAGCAAATTGAAGTCGATGAGCGCATTGAGCTTGATGATACTCAGGTTCTTGCGGTCATTGAAAAGCAAATCAAACAACGCAAAGAGTCGGTTAAAGCCTTTTTAGGTGCTAATCGCGAAGATTTAGCTAGTAAAGAACAAGCCGAAATTGAGGTTTTATCTCAGTTTCTACCTGAAGCTATGTCAGAGGACGAGCTTGATTCTCTCATTGCGCAGACTATTGAAGCGCAAGGTGCTACTAGCATGAAAGATATGGGTAAGGTGATGAATTCTCTACGTCCGATCATAGCCGGACGTGCCGATCCTGCACAAGTTTCTGCAAAAATTAAAGCAAAACTTGGCTAATCCCCACATCGCAAATCTTGATTTAAATATTTATATTTAAATAAATTCTGTTTGATTTGGTCTATTTAACGATTTGAATAAAATTATTTTGCAATGAAATAATTAAGGTTCAGGTAGATACGTTAAATAGTCCAGATTCATCAAATCCTCTATTCAATATTTTTTTCTCAATCATTTATTATAAATTTTTATTTCTATTTGACTGATATTCCAAATTCAACAACATCAATATTATTGCTAATAAACCTCTGCAATTTTAAATATTTTCAAATTATCAATATTTTACTTCTATTAACTTAAAGCAAATCACACTGAATATTATATTTTTTTAGCAATTGCATTTCAGGTGATAGCATCACTTTATCAATTACATTTTGCTTGGTCATGGATTGCACTGAAAGCGGTAAATATTGACGATTTTGATCAGACACCTGATACATATCATCGACATATTTCTTAACAATGCCACAAAACTGTTGCTGTTGCTGCGGTGAAAATTGCGTGATTTTCGGATCTAAACTTCGTAGAAAAAACTTCATATCCGCACTGTATTGATTCGATATTTTTTCAACGGCACGCACATATTGATCTGGTACACCTGTTGCAATAGCAAGCTGAGCAGACATAGCAAGAATCAAAGTAAATATTATTTTCTTCATACGAATCAAACAGTTTTATTGAATTTTAAAAAACTTAGATTAACCTGTTTATAACAGAATAGAAAGTAAATTTTCTTTAATGGTTTAGATGATCGTATTTTAAATTTTCAACTTACGTTCGTCTTGCATGACTTTTAAGCGTACGTCAATTCGAGCGCTCATGGCATTGTTTTCTTTCGCCAAACGTTGCGCATGAAGCAAAGACTTAATGGCATTCTCTTCATCCCCAGACCAATATTGTACCTCTGCACGATTACGCAAAACATTGACAGTACGCATTGGATTATTTTTATCTAAATTTGCAGCTTGTTGGAGTAACTGCCACCCCATAATGTCTTTACTATTTTTATTCACAAAACGATTCACCAACTGTTCAGCTTCTTTAGACTTCTGTTGTCGTATATAAACTTCTGCTAATTTATAACTTAAAGCTCTATTTTCTGGTGTAATTCGCTGTTTACTGATAATCGTTTGATATGCATCATCAATTTTATTTTTACCCAAATCAATATCGGTTTGAATGAGTGTAATTAATGCATGATCCGTGTTGATTTTTTTAGCCAAATCAATTTGAGTTTGTGCATTTTCATAATCACCTTGCATGAGATAAAACTCACTCAAAGCAATCAAACCTGCTATATTTTTATTTCTCGCAATCGCTTGTAGCTGGCGCTCTGTTGCCTGATTAGACACCACAGCTGTGTACCATTTAATAATATCAAAATCATATTGCAGATTACGATAAGGAATCCGCGGAAATTGGTTTGCTCTGAGTCTCGCTTCACTCATACGCTCAGTTGTCAGTGGATGAGTAAACCAGAAGTCTGGTAAATAGCTTAAGCGACTGGTTGCTCGATTCATGGTTTCAAAAAAATCAGCCATGCTTTCAGGATTAAAACCTGCCCCATACATAAACTGCATGCCGATACGATCTGCTTCACGCTCTTGATCACGGCTATAACTCAGTTGTTTATCCATGATGGCAGCTTGCGTTCCCATCATCACAGCACCACCAATATCACCATCGGCTTGTGATGCAATCGCCGCACCTACCAGAATACCTGCAAGTGCAAGTAAACCCTGCCCTTTAAATGCTTCCTGAGAGCGACTGTAATGACGTTGTGTTACATGCGCAATCTCATGCCCCATTACACTTGCAACTTCGTCCATACTCCCTGAAGCTGTGACCATCCCAGTATTTAAGGCAAATAATCCTCCAGGGACTGCGAAAGCATTGATCTGTGGATCTTTAATCACCACCAATCCAACAGGCTGTCCAAGTTGAGTTTGGCTTAAAATACGCGAGAAAACCTGCATAAACTGATCTTCAAGCCATGGATCTTGAATCACAGGCATTTGTTGCTGAACTTGACGATAGACTTTTTCACCAATCACTTTTTCTTTTTGTTGATCAATAAAACCTACGCCACCACCAATTTCAGGCACATCAAATTGAGCTCCTACCTTATTTTGATAAAAATCATTTGCAGAGCTCAAACTTGTACTCAAACATAGACAAAGACTTAATAAGGTTTTGTTCAAAGGAATTGCTCTTTTACTCTAACTATTTGAATATAACATCGAATTTAGGATAGATTTGCAATGAAGTGTAGTTTTGTTTTAACCAATAATATCAAGGAGGTTTTTACAATATTGTAAATTACCTCCTCTCCCACATTTTTAAAATTGTGGATTAACCAAATAACGCGGTGTGCGATCTTCCAAAGCATCGATTAAATTTTGATATGCCAATTCAGCCATTTTCTTACGTGTTTCTGCTGTTGCCGAACCAATATGAGGTAAAGTCACGACATTATCCAATTTGAATAATGGCGAATCTTGCAAAGGTTCTTTTTGATATACATCTAAACCTGCTGCAAAAATCTGTTGATTACTTAAAGCATCGATCAAAGCCTGCTCATCTACCACCGAACCACGTGCAATATTGACAAAAACTGCATGTTTTTGCATCAGTGATAATTCATGCTTACCTATCAACGCCTTAGATTCTGTATTTAAATCCACAGCAACAACTACGAAATCTGATTGCTGTAATAAATCCTCCAAGCTTCGATATTGCGCATTGAATTGTTGGACCACTTCTATTTTTTCACGACGATTATGGTAAAGAATATTCATATTAAAACCATGAAAACCACGTCGTGCAATTGCAGCACCTATATGACCAAGACCAATAATACCTAAAGTTTTGCCGAATATATCTTGACCGAATTGTGCTGTACCCACTGTACGCTTCCACTCGCCTTGCTTTGTCCATTGATCAAGCGAAGGAACTTTACGTGCTGCACTGACAAGTAGCGTAAATGCTAAATCTGCTGTGGTTTCTGTGAGTACATGCGGTGTATTCGCCAACCATATTCTTTTCTGATTTAAATACTGAACATCATAATTGTCATAACCCACGCTCACAGATGAAATAATTTTTAGCTTTTGAGCAGTTGCCAAGTTCGATTCATTTAATAGTCGTCCTGCTCCAATCATGGCATCGGCATCGACCACTTCCTTGAGAATTTGTTCATTCACATCACCCTGTTTCGGGTTAATTACCACAACTTGATATTGCTGTTCTAAGCGTGCCTGAACGTCTGAATCAATCTGACTAAAAACAATGACTTTTTTACTCATATCCCTGAACATCTCGTTAATGACTATGTCTAAAATAATAAGTTTTTTATCCAAATGGTATTTATTTCTGCATAAACTGCCATAAGCGACGCTTTAAAATAGGTTGTTCAATCATTTCTTGCAAACTTGCCAATTGAACTACATCACTCTGATTTAAATGCGTTAATTGCCCTAAACTAATGATTTTACGCTCTTGACGTAGTCCATCGATAAAACCTTGAATATACATCGACACACCTCGACCATCTTGAAATTGAAGCATTGGAAAAGGCCACTTAAGTTCAAAATACTGACCAAAAGCTGCACGTTGGATATTTCCCCATAAAGTTTTTTGATCATCATTCAGCTGAGTAGCATCCACAAAGATTACGCAATGTTCTATTTGATAAGCTTGAATTTCAAATGACGCGATTTGTAGGGCGGGTTCAACGCTGATCGTTGTTTGTTTTTGAATTTGCTCTGAAGATGTGATCTCTTCTGTTTGTTGCGTTTCAGCATTCACTTTAAGCAGTGAAACTTCTGATTGAACTGCGCTTTCACGGCGTGCTAAGACATTTTCTGTGTTTTTAGTTAATGCTGTTGTGGAATGATTAAAATCTTTAAATTCAACTGTTGTTGCAATTTCAGCTTCATTTTGAGCAACATCACGATATAAAGTATTTTGATAATGACGTGTTTGAACATCGACCTGAGGAATCCAAAGGTCTATTCCCATTGCAGCTAAAATACTACGCTGATGCTCTGCTAAATTCACATTCATTACGATTCAGAAATTGGTTATTGAAAGTTAATTAAAGTCACTAGTGTAACGGTCTTTTCTCAAGTTTAGAGATGAAGTTTAAAGAAAATTTTGAAATAAAATGATTGATCAAAATTGATGCATGCAGATCAATTGCTTAGCCATTTTATCCTAACGCTATAATGATGTGACAAGAATGCCGTACTTTGCGGTTAAATACATCCCTGAACGAATAATATCTATACCATTGGCATGATGTACTTTCAGTTCTTGGGTCAAAACATCAAAATGTAAGGCATCAAAACAATCTTGATGCTGAGATAACCAACTTAAAGTATCTGCAAGCTGCTCATCTACAATATAACTCTCAGTAGAAAAATCTTTAGCCATACAGCTCAAATATGTAAAAAAAGAAATATTGTAGCTTAAATCATATAAGAGTGAGTGGAATTAATATGGAATTGTTTAATTTGATCAAATGTAAATTGAATGAAAAGGTCTAAATAAATGAATAAAACCCAATCTCATGAATAGTATTGTTATTTAAATCTCAAATTCGTTTGAATTTTTTTGAGTACATATGATTTTTGAAATTATTTCAAATATCACCATAGTTCAGTCATGTGCCATGAATGATTTCATATGGTGATATTTTTACACTTCGTTTAGAAAATTAATGATGAGCACCACACTTACGGCACTCTTTTATCACACTATTTTTTCCAATTTCATATTCAAAACTATGGATACACAATAATTTTCTAATCATCTGAAACATTGCAAAACTCCTTCTGACTATTTCGTCGTAAACGATAGTTTCATCCTAAAACATCAATACCTTAGCAAGGTATAAGATATATTTATCACATTTTATTCTAAAAATGTAAACTTTATTTTTCATTCTTTAGTAGTATATTCCAAACGTTTTTCCACATTAATTTCGATAGATTTTTTCATATTACGATAATTCTTAAACTATTGTTTTTATTGGTTAATAATTCACATAATCTAAAAAAATATTTGTCTTTTTTCTTGATTTAATCCGACTTTTATATAGGATGAAATAATAGCTTTTTCTATTTGAATCATCTTTTCCCAATAGAAAGCTTTAGAAAAATTAATACTCAATATTTATCAATATGATTATAAAGGAATTTTATATGCAAGGACGTATGATGCAACAACCACTGTTAATCAGTAGCCTGATTGAACATGCGACTCGTTATCACAGTGATACAGCGATTATTTCAAAAAATACTGATGGTACGATCACCACAACCAATTGGGCTCAAGTTGCTGAAAACTCAAAACGCTTTGCCAACGCCTTATCTGATTTTGGACTCACACTTGGTGATCGTGTTGCCACAATTGCATGGAATAATCATCGACATCTTGAATCGTGGTATGCCATCTCTGGAAGTGGTCTAGTGTGTCACACCATTAACCCACGTTTATTTCCAGAACAACTTATTTTTATTATCAATGATGCTGCCGATAAAGTGGTGCTGTTTGATAAAACATTCCTACCTTTGATCAAAGCTGTTAAGCCACACACACCTACAGTCGAACACTTTGTCTATCTCGGTGCTTTTGATCAAGATGTTGCTGATGCAATTCCTGATGTTAAATTTTATGATGTATTGATTGCGAACCATTCTGCACAATTTGAGTGGCCTGAATTAGAAGAAAATACCGCGAGTTCGCTGTGCTATACCTCTGGAACAACGGGTAATCCTAAAGGTGCATTGTATAGCCATCGTTCCACCATTTTGCACACCTATGCCATCGCACTACCTGATTCACTCAATCTGTCAGCAAAAGACGTCATGTTGCCTGTCGTACCGATGTTCCATGTCAATGCTTGGGGTACGCCTTATGCAGCAGCGATGGTCGGTTGTACCGTAGTACTCCCTGGCCCAGGCTTGGATGGCGCAAGTTTAGTACACATGATTGATGAATATAAAGTTAGCATCGCGCTCGGTGTTCCGACGATTTGGCAAGGTTTATTGGCTGCAGCTCAACAGTCAGGTAGTAAGCTTGATAGCTTGAAACGTAATGTCGTTGGTGGTTCTGCATGCCCTGCTGCCATGATGAAAGCATTTAGAGATATTTATCAGTGTGAAACCATTCATGCATGGGGGATGACTGAAATGAGTCCTCTAGGTACAGGTAACCAACTTAAAGCCAAACACTTACAGTTGAGTGATGATGAAAAACTCAATATCCGTCTTTCTCAGGGTCGCCCACCATTTGGGGTAGATTTACGTATTACTGATGAAGAAAATGGTACCAATGAAGTCGCACGTGATGGACACACTACGGGTAACCTTCAAGTCAAAGGGCATTGGATTATTGACTCGTATTATGGTAAATCAAGCAATGCATTGAGTGTTGATGGTTGGTTTGATACAGGTGATATTGCTACGATCAATGAAGATGGCTATCTGCTTCTCAGTGACCGTGCTAAAGACTTGATTAAGTCAGGTGGTGAATGGATTTCTTCCGTAGAACTCGAAAATATTGCCATGAATCACCCTGAAATTGCGATGGCTGCGGCCATTGCGGCTCAACATCCAAAATGGGATGAACGCCCAATTGTGATTGCGATTAAACATAAAGACAGCCAGATTACCGAACAAGATTTATTAGATTACTACAGCGATAAAATTGCAAAATGGCAAATTCCTGACAAAGTCATTTTTGTTGATTCAATCCCATTGACTGGTACAGGAAAAATGTTGAAACGTGATTTACGTGAACAATTTGGGAATGTCTTACTGACTGAATAATCAAATCAATATTTGAATCAAAACTTAAATAAAATGCCCAATTCATATTGGGCATTTTATTTATAACAATTTAAAATTTAAAACTTTTTACATTTAAGTTTTAAGCCAGTTTTTAAATAAGCTAAATGAGTTGTGAATTTTGCACTTTAAGTATTTTATTTTTCATTTGCTTCGTTTGTGCTAAATCAAAACTCAATAAAAAAGTCTCTCCTGCAAATATCATATTTTCGTGTAAAACACGCATGGTCTGCACAATCGCGTCTTCATCCACTTTACCGAATCCTTGCTTCAGGCTAAAACCAAGTACATAACATGGAACATGTGCTAAATATTGAGTTTGTTTTCTCACCAAATAGACTTTTTTGATGTTTGAATAGGCTTTCAATTGCGACAACAACGCTTCCAATTCAATATCCGTTAAAGCATGTGGAATAAATTGATCTCGCGCTGTCACTTGCTCTCTTTCCTGCATCGCATTCTGTTCAAGCTCCACCCTATCTAATAAAAGCTGCTGATACTTATCCGCTAGGGTCGAATTCTGTTGAGATAAATAAAATTGTTGCAACGTTTCATACACTTTAACTTGATAAAACTCATTCAATTCAGCTGCGCGTTCTAAGATTTCACACCCCAAATCATTTTTTCGCTCAATCAAGAATTGTCCATAAATAAAATTGACACGTGCATTATCTGAATCCTGCTGATACAAGACTTCACAAAGCTGAAATGCGCGTTCAGGATCATGTGCAATACGCTCTGTTAAATCAATATGATCAATTTTTTCATCTTCAGTCAGAGCAACATTTTGTTCAATTTTCTGATTGAGCTCATCCAAATATTCCTTTTGCTTTTGAATATTCAGATAATGATTCTGCCAGCTTTCGAGTACATCACTTTGCCATTTTTGATCAAAAATTTGAGTAATTTCAATCAAACGAGAACCGAGTAGTCGATCAGATTTAGCTTCATTGCTCACCCATGCAACTTTGGCACACTGTCCGATTGCATCTAAACGATCTTGTAAAGATGGATGTGTATCCTCAAAGCTGGTTTTTAGGCTCAAAGATTGATTTAGCCAAAGTTGTGTTTTGTCATTTTGCGCAAAGTCTGTTAATCGTTGTACATAACCCAAATAAGGTGACACATTTGGTTTTGGCATCTCTTCTGCATGCTTAAAAATGGTCGGCCAAAATTCTTCATTTAAATAGCAACCGACTATATTTACTGTACTTAAAGTTTCTGCAACCGTTTCAGCAGAAGTTAATTCTACCGAAATTCTATCCGCCTCGTACTCGTTTGCCCGTGCAATTGGAAATGAATAAGCGGCAAAATAAGGCACAAATCGCTTAAAAAACGGACGAAATATAATATCAATTCGGCTGGCATTTTGTTCAACCAACATATAGAGCTGTGACCAACGAATACGTTGCCGATAAATCCAATTGGCTGCTCTGGCATGATTTTTCGATAAATGCCCAAATTCATGTGCTAAAACTGAGGTTAATTGCTCAGTTGAAAGCGATTGCATCAAAGGCAAACCAATAATCAAATAATTTTCATCATGCCCCAAGATACCCAATCTTGGGCGTTGTACCACTGCTGCATTGAACTCCTCTGTAATAAGCACATGATGAAAATGTGGCGAATTTAATTGTTCACGCAGTCGATGAATAATCTGAAACAATTCCGGAGCATCTTGTTGAAAAATTTCAATACCTTGTGGTTTATCTACACTCACCCAAAGTGAACGAACAATGACATATAGAAATATTGCCACTGGAATGATAATTTTAATTGCAAAAGCCTTCAGCACAAGAATGGATAAGCAAGCCAAGACCAATAAAATCAGTAGAACAATCACACCAAAAGCAATATACAAATTACCCAACCAAGCTAAAAGCGTCACCTTTGCTTGATATTTTTTAGGATTTTCCTTTAAAGCCTGTTCTAATTTCTCAATACGTTTTTGATCATACATTTATTATTTTTCCAAACTTAAATCGAAGTAAAGCAACGCAGTTACAGCATGGAATAATTTATTTATTAAATCAACTTAAACCTCTTTTTATCGACAATATGCAAACTGACCCGCAAATAAAAACTCGGACAAATTGCCCGAGTTTTCTAGTTAATCATTTTTTCTAAGCGTTTAAACTCTTAGTTTAGATAGTTTAAAATCTCCAGTGATAGAACAAATCGATGGCCTTCTCAAGTGACTGACTCGCTTCCAAATATAAACGTTTATTCATTTGATAACGCAAGGTTAATTTATTCACTGGGGTAAATACACCTACACCATAACGAATATAAAGATCTGGTGTGATATAACCCGTCAAACTGACTTGGGTATCATCACCAGTACCCTGTGCATCAAACGACAAACCACTTAGACCAAAAGTACGCCCAATTTGATTGGTAAATGCCCGAGTTCCACCCAAACCTAAACTAATCCCTGCCGCTGCAATTGTGTTATTTACATCAGATTTAAAGCCTTCCGCATTACTCAAACCACTCGAACCTTCATTAATACGACCAGTAATCAACGCATTCATCGCTTCTTGATCAGACAGTCCTGCATCATTATAAACCTGAATATTCGGACTCGTCGCTGTACCTGTAACACGGATACCCACCGTACTGCCTGAAATACTCTTATTGGTATCAACATCAAGCGTTGGATTTGCCAATGGACCATTGAAACGCGCAATTGCACGATTTAAATCAAGACGCTGACCATAAGCTTCGATCACGACTTTTTGGCTCACACCAATTGCACCATTGGCACGCATGGCGCTTTCTAAACCGCGTTGTGATAAATACAAACGCCCAATCAGAGGAATACGACTATTAAAGCCTTGGAAAATAACTTTATTACCTAAGTTCACAGAAACATCAGCACGAATATCCCAAGGTTTCGCGGCTTTTAAAATAGCCAGTTGGTTTTGTCCTTCTTTGACGATCCGAACATCTGGAGATACGTTCACCACTGTTGCACTTGATTCAGGCATTGAAATCAATGCACTTGGCACATCAACTTTACCATTAACTTTGATACGACGACTTAAAGGCAAGGCATCCAGTTGTATATCTGTATCGACCACTGCTGTGATCAATGGCGCTTGACGAATTAATAATTTATCGCCTTTCACACGTAATTGGACATGTGGATCATTTTTCCAATCAATAGAGCCATTAATCTGACCGACACCACGACCACTGTTGAATGCACCATTAATCGTTGCAGTATCTTGACGTATTGACGAATAGAGTTGAATGTTATTTAAATTGACAGGCAGTGAAATCATACTAATTTCACCATTGCGCAACCTTAAATCACCATCAAACAACGGCTGAGTTAAAGTTCCACTGATTTTCCCTGCCAAAGACAAGGTACCGTTTAATTTGCGTACATCTGCTATAAATGGTTTTAAAATTTTCAACTGAACTTCATTAAATGCCACTTCACCGCGCATTGGTTTTGAATCGACGTATGGATTGACAACCACACTCGCATAACCTGTACCAATATTCGGTGCTTTTAAATCTACACGGAGCAATAAACCATCTTTGATGCTTTTCGCAATAACACTGGCTTCATCATATTCCATAGAGGTTGATGGATCATTTGGATCTTCAGCCGCTAAGCCTATTTGACCTTTTTGCGTTACTAATTTTGCATCTAACTTCGGCTGAGTACCTTGTGCCCATGAAGCTCTTGCATAACCATTTAGCTTACCTGTTAATGCCAAACCTTCTGGCATAAAGGCTGCAAAATCTTGCAGATCTAAATTTTTAGTGATGAATGAAACATTACCATTTTGCTTACTTGCACGAATTGGCTGATCAAAGCACAGTTGGCTTTGTTGGCTCATCCAACAATGTTGACCAACAAACAATTCCGTTTTTGCTGAATTGAAAATTACAGGTGCATTTTGTTGCTGTAGCAAATGTACACGGACTGAGTCAAACTCACCTTTTTGGATTTGCCCTAGCCAATCATTTTTTTGGGTGAATCCACCCGCAAGTTGTACATAGAATTTAGAATAATAGTTCCAAGCTTGAACTTGCAACAAATGTGCCTTGTATGTTCCAGATAGGGTCATGGCAGCATGTTGAATTTCTCGATCACCACTGCGCAATGTATCCATTTGCGCCACCATTTTAGATGGTACGGTATCAGAGGTTGGCATTTCCCCTTTTAAACTAAGCTTTTTAATACTCAGTGTGTCGCCAAAGGCAAAATTATCAACGGCTAAATTAGCTGTAGCACTTAAGCGAGGTTGAGCTTGTAAATTCAAATAACCATAAGCTTTACCACGCAAGCTTGGATACAGTTCATACAACGCAGGTGCATTGACTTTTAAACGTAGGTTCTGTGCATTTCCTGTTGCTTGAACTTGGTTTTGTGCATAAGACAAAAATAGGTCATTTGCCTCAAACTGTTGTGGCATAAATCCTTTTTGATTATTGTTTAAAACAACAGCTAGGTTACCTTTTCCGCGTAAAGGCTTACCATTAATCATCCCTGCAATATTTAATTGCTGAATATTAATTCTTTTTAGTTGATCAGACCAATTGCCTTGTGTTTTAACATTACCAGAAACCTCACCACGTACAGCAGAGACAAAGTATTGTGGCTTAAAGCGAACCAATGAGGCATTGATGTCCCAACCGATTCCATTGCTGATATGCACCAAACCATTGGCAAGTATTTTTCCAGCGATACCATCATGCTGAAATTCGCTAATTTTGATGAACTCAGGAGTTCCTGCAACTTTAAGTTTGAGTAAGCCACTGCCTTGCTTCATTTGTGTTGCATTTAATGCACCGTCGTAATTCACCGCAAAGCCTTTAAAACCACCACCCGCTTTTTGATCATGGAAAAGTACAGCAGCAGTGCTCTTGCCTGTTAACTGAATTGTTTCAGCATTGGCTTGACCTGCCATGCGCCCCGTTAAATTAATCGACTCTAAGTTGATAATTTGCTGATTCGGTTGTGCATATCCACTGGCTTTGAGCTGACCATTGAGTAAATTAACTGGTGCTGTATCAATAATACTTTGCGGATTAAAATTCTTCGCATTTAATAAAGCATTCCATTTTAACTGGCGTTTCTCATCTGGTAATTCTACAACCGCACTCCCCGATAAAGCGCCTTGATCAGCTAAATAATTGAACTGTGGTATATGTAAGTCATTGCCTTTTAGATCAAGTTGAGCATCGTATTTTCCAGCTGGCAGACTGCCTTTTTCATGCTTTTTCACTACTGTTGCGACATGAATGTTTTGCTGACCTTCAACAAGCGCTAATTTGACTTGCCCCTGCTCACTACTCAACCAACCAACATAGGGTACTGCACGATCAATATTTTTCCATGCAACATCCATTAACATCGGTTCAGGTTTTTTACCTTTTTGCTCTGCCTGATCTAATCGTACATTCCAATTTTCATACTTATCAAAATCCACTTTTGCAGATAAATGTAAGCCTTGTTTTAATTCACCAACTGAACCAATCTCAGCATCTAAAGATGGGGGTAAAAAATCCTGTACCACTTGCGGAATCAGCTTATCTTTTGGATTTAGACGATCTAAACGACCTTTAATATCCCAATGCACATGATCTTGCCAACTGACTAATCCAGTCGCATTGATAGCGCCACCCATCAACTGAGCATTTAAATTATTAATATTGAGCTGATGTAATAAATCGGTATGTGCGGATGCAGTGTATTGTCCCTGTGGAATATTCTGTCCACTCAAATCTGTATTTAAGTCTAGATTTAAACCTTTAATATCACCTTGGAATGTCGCTTTACCTGATTTCGCCAACAATTTTTGCTCAAGTAAAAATGGCAAATGGTAATCTTTAAAAATTAAAGCGCCATTCATTGGTACATTTGGACGCATCGGATGGACAACCGCCCAACCCGTTAACATATCTGGTGTTTTGGTTGCAATGCCTGCTTTGAGCGTACCTAAAGAACCGCGCGCATGTACATAAATATCTTCAATATTGATACTTTTTAAAGCGGGTAATTTTACGATTGCTGTTGCATTTAACGGATAATCACCTTGTTTAAAGTCCATATTCCCTGTGGCATTACGTACTGACAGATAGCCCATATCCATTTTGGAGTTTTTAAATTTGAGCGCAGTTTCAGACCACAATGTATCTTCAAGATGAATATCATTAAAACTTATTTTTGATGAGGCAGTTTTTATTTCAAGATGATCGACATCAGCTTTGTCTAAACGTAAAACAAAAGGCAGTTTAATTTCGTTGAATTTGAATGGTTCATCACTGGGTGGTGATTTGCTGATGATTTGTAAATTGTTGACATCGGCATGGCTCAAATGAATTTCTTTATCTAGAATTGCGCGCCAACCCAGTGATACATCCGCACGATCAATTTTCACATCGACAGGTTTGAGCGTTACCAAAATATTTTTGAGAATAATACCTTTGAGTAAGTTACCACCTTCATATTCATAATGAATAATTTTCTGACTAGAAGCGACACGGTCTAATAAAAACTTACTGCCTTTATCCGTACTAAACATAATGACCAATGCCGTAATCAAGAGAATGATCACCAAAAGCAAAGACATCAGAACATTACGTAACCAATGACGTTTTTTTGCCTGCTCTTGCTCTAGTTGATCATTTTGCTGTTCATTTTGAACATCTTGATGCTCTTCATCAGCCATAATATTTCCAGTAATTCTCTTATATTTTTAGTCGATTAAAGTTGCGAACCAATAAAGAAGTGCAGTCGAATTGGATGCCCAGGATCGGATATACCTGACGCGACATCTAAACGAATTGGACCAATTGGAGATTTCCAACGAATCCCTAACCCTAAACTGTATTCTGAATCATTACTAAATGACTTGTCGTAAGCATTACCAAAATCACTGAAGATTGCACCACGCCAACCTTCTTTAAATTGGTAATTGTATTCCAAAGTACCTACAGCTAAACCTTGACCGCCCACTTTATAACCATATTCAATTGGAGAAAGGCTCTTATAATCAAAACCACGCAAGCTTTGATCTCCACCCGCGAAGTAACGTAAATTATAAGGAACTTTCTCAAAGTCTTTGGCAAAAATATACCCCACATTCAAGCCACCTACGACTTGGTGATTATCATTTGCCCCAAAAGAATATAAACCTTTCCAATCTGCACTGGTAATCGCCATATCTGTATCAGACAGTAACGATCCGCTACCTAATTGAATTTTATAACTTTGCTTATAACCACGGGTTGGGTTAATACGATTATCACTGGTGGTTTTAGTCGCTTCATAACCAAGCAATAAAGATTGTTGTTCTTGATTTGAACCTGGAATCAAAAAAGCATCTGGAATATTGGAAATATCGACTGGACCATCTTGAGTGACACGGTCTAAACGATAACGTACGCCCAAAATATGTTGCCACTCTCGACGCGAACCTTTGATAATACGGTCTACCCCTGCAACAGCAGACTCAATAACCAAATCCATGTCATTACCAATACCATCCCTTGTTTCACGCTCATAACCTGCGACTAAACTAATATAGTCATTCAGTGGATGCTTATATGGAATGTTGTAGCGTGCATCTATAGATTGGCGGATCTGAGACAATTCCATATTGGCGTCAAAAGAATGCCCTAAATGATTGACGATGGCGCGGCGGTATTGTCCACGTAAACGAACACCTGTATCCGTTCCATAACCAATACCTGTTTCTAAACTATTTAAACGATCTGCATTCAAAGTCACAATTACTGGAATTTTTTTAGTTTCACGCGCTTGCTCACGCATCGCATCTTCATCCAATTCTTTTTCTTTTTGCTGGGCTTGTAACTGTTTCAAATTAGGATTTACACCCGAATTCTGAGTCCCCGCAAACTGATTCTCATTAACTACATTCTGGGTCACTTCTTTATTGGAAACATGCGCCTTTTCCACACTGGTCTGTTCAGTAAATACAGATTCAGCAACTTTTTCCTGATCCACCAATGCTTGTAGATCTGCTGGAAGCTCTAGTGGTTTTACAATTGCATCAGGCTTAACAGCATCTACTAAGGTGTAGTTAAAATAACGCGAGTTAGTTAAGTTATTGGCTAAACCATTGACACGCCATGCCGTATAGTCTGCCCCATCTTTCCAAGGTGCTAGTGTTTTGAGAATTTTTAAATCAATAGGCAATGGCTTAGATGGATCACTCATTCTAAATTCGACATCAGCCAATTTATAACGCTCACCTGTTTCATATTTTAAATCAATTTTGGCCGTATTTTGAGGTTGCTCAACTTTGACATCATGTAAGCGCCAATAGCTATCAAAAAAACCATTGTTTGAAGCAGCGTCGCTAATCCGCATTTTCATGGTTTCATAAGCACCATGATGCAGAATATCCCCCTTATCTAAATCTGGTAATACGCTAATCACTTGGAATTGTGCAAGCTTCGAGCCTGCCCCAGAAAACTCTATATTTTGATCAACAATTTTAACTGGATTATTCGGTGTTACATCCACATGTAAAGCATTATCACCCGCTTTGGAAAATTTAAATTGCGCATTGTAATAGCCTACTGCTTGTGCCGCTTGAACTGCTAGCGTACGCAGTTGAGGAACCGAACCATTAAAATCAGAATAAGCTTCCTGAGTAAATGTTCCAAGTTTTGCTTTTAAATTATTGGTGAGAATCGTAGGCGCGCCTGAAACCGATACACTAATTTTTGCAATTGCCACACCATTGTCTTGAGGGCCTCGTACACGATTTACAATCCGTTTAAAAAAGCCTGGTTTTTCTTCTTGCTCAGCTTCTACATTCTCTGAATCATTGCGATCAACTAAGGTTGTACCTGATGCATTTTCACGGACATCAATTTTATTGTCTGCGCGAATAGTCTGAATCAATTGATCAACATTAATAGGCGCCTGAGTGATTTCAGACATTTCTATTTGTGTCGCTTCACTTACACCGACTTCTGGTGCTTTCGTTACACCATGTTCAAAATTTTGTGCTTCTGTTTTGGCAGCTTCAGCTGTTTGATAAATTTCATTTGCTAAAGACTGATCAATAGATACTGCTGGTAACTCTTCAAGATCTTCAAACTGAATTGGTTTAAAGTCATTTTGAACACCTAAACCTTGTTGTTGCTGTTGCAACATTTGAGTGCTGTCAAATTGATCAATATGTTGTGCGTCTTTGATTTTTTGATCTAACTGGTCTATTTTTTCGTTCGATACGCCTTGTTGTAATGCAGCAGATTCTAATTGTTCTGCACTATGCGTAATTTCACTTTTCACCTCAGTCGGATTCGAACTGTTTGAAATCTGTTCAGCATTACTTACAGGTACAGCAAAAATACTTAAAAAAACACTTGCGCATAACATTTTATTGATATGATACCAATCGAAATGTGGCTGTATAGAATAAGCAAGCACTGATTTTTTAAACTGATTTTTTGCTGGCATACCAAGCTCGAATAACCTGAATTTATGGAAAGTTAATTCTGTTTAAAAAGAATCTTTCAAAACACTCAAAACAATTGGTTTTAAACATGATTTAAGGTTAAAACATCATACATGATTTTGCACGAGAGTTACTATTTTCAAACATTTCTTCTAAATAACTAAATGAAGTCAACTCAATGGAAAAAAATAAGCATATCTTAGGTACACGACGGTTTTTACCCATGTTCCTGACCCAGTTTTTTGGGGCTTTAAATGACAATGTATTTAAACAATCACTGCTTTTAGTGATTACCTATGGATGGATTCAACAACAAACTGCCGCAGTCAGTACCTTAAATAATGTCGCTGCTTTGCTCTTTATTTTACCCTATTTCATCTTCTCTGCGACCGCTGGGCAAATTGCGGACAAATATGAACGTTCATTTTTAGTCCGAAACATCAAAATATTAGAAATCATTATTATGCTGATTGCGACAGCAGGATTTTTATTGGGCAATTTATGGATTTTATTGGTTGCTCTATTTTTAATGGGAACGCACAGCACCTTTTTTGGTCCAATTAAATATGCCATTTTGCCTGAAATATTGAAACCGAATGAACTGATGTCAGGGAATGCGCTATTCCAATCTGGGACATCTATTGCAATCTTAGTGGGAATGATCTTAGGTGGTGCGGTCATTTCACTTTCGCAAGGCAATATGGTTTGGATTTGTTTAACCATCTTGGCGATTGCAGTTTTAGGCTATTTATCTAGCCGATTTATTTTAGAACAACCCACTTCAAATGCTGATTTAAAAATAGATTGGAACTTTTTCCGCACCAGTTTTCAGACTATTAAATATGCCAAAAGCCTTCCATTAGTATTTCTCGTATTGCTTGGAAATTCATGGTACTGGTTCTACGGCGCAACGTATCTGACTCAAATCCCACAACTAACACAACAAAACCTACATGCCAATGAAAATGTCGTCAGCCTTTTACTGACTTTCTTTTCTGTCGGTATTGGTGTCGGTTCATTACTGTGCCGTAAAATTGGTGGCGCAAGTGTAAATATTAAAATGGTGCCCATCGGTGCTATAGGTTTAACTGCATTTGCACTTTACTTAGCTGGGAGTTTAGCGTTTGTTCCTGTAGTTAATGGAGATTTGCTTACCGTCAGTAGTATGTTTAGCTCAGGTTTAGTCTATTATCATGTCATGCTTGCTGTAACACTTCTTGGTATCAGTGGTGGTTTTTATATCGTTCCTCTCTATGCCATGATGCAAGCCTATGCACCGAAATCGCATCGTGCGCGCGTTGTTGCAGCGAACAATATTTTTAATGCAATATTTATGGTTTCATCTGCAATTTTCTCGATTATTATCTTAAGTATTTTGAAAATAGATATTAAAATTCTATTTTGTATTACTGCTGTATTCAGTGCTATTTTTAGTATTTGGTTACTGACTCGTTTAAAACCATTAGTGGCTACAACTCAAGTGTCTTTGGAGGACTAATATGCGTCAATATACGGGCATCGACAAATTGATCAATTCATTCGATCAAGCTTTAAGAAGTTTAGTGCCTGGCGCAACTTCTGCTCAACGTGCCAATCCTTCAAATGAAACTGAAACCAAACTTGCAGTGAGTGAAGCTCGCCATGTTGCTGGTTTAATGCGTGTCAACCATAGTGGTGAAGTCTGTGCACAAGCGCTTTATCATGGTCAAGCTTTAACAGCGAAACTTCCAAATGTCCGTCGTGAAATGGAATTTGCTGCGATCGAAGAGCAAGATCATTTGGCATGGTGCGAAGATCGCTTAAAAGAGTTAGATAGTCATACCAGTCTACTTAATCCAGTTTGGTATGGACTTTCTTTTGGTATGGGCGCACTTGCAGGTATTGCAGGTGATAAATATAGTTTAGGTTTTGTTGCTGAAACTGAACGCCAAGTCAGTATGCATTTACAACATCACATTAGCCAGTTGCCTGCACAGGATGAACGCTCACGTAAAATCTTAGTGCAAATGAATGAAGATGAATTACATCATCGTGATACCGCTTTAGATGCAGGTGGTGTAGATTTACCGATCCCAGTGAAAATCACCATGACTGCGATTTCTAAATTGATGACCAAAACCAGTTATTTTATTTAAATCTTAAAATTTTAAATCGTATAAGTTGAATCTGAAGACCTGTTTTTATAACAGGTTTTTTATATTTCTAATCTTCAATAAAAGATCACTTAGCCTTTAAATCCTTTACATTTCTCAGACCATCACCATTCAATGCTAAAATAAGTAATCCACCTTCCCCTGCATCAAAACATCCAACAGCTTGCCATTGACTCGGTTTAAACCACGTATAATTTTGTTGATACCGATAATTTTCAGGTAGTACTTCTGAATAGGCAAGTTGTAAAATCCAACCTTTCGGGCAATTCCATTGTGCCTCTTTCGCTTCAAATTGATAATCTTGAGCAACTTCAATCAACAATTCACGATGCAGTTCAAAGGCTTGTGCAGAATATTGACCTAATTTCACAGGCTGTGGAAAATATGCTCTCGATAATCCAATACGTGCATCATTCGGGAGTAATTCAATATCATGCTCAGAATCTCCATCGCGATTTACCCACGTCCCCTTCGGCAATATAATTTCACCATAAGACAACGCTGTTTCAAGCTGAACATTTTGCTTTTTCACGATATTGAGTCGGGCACGATCTGTTGAAATATCACTCACCCAAATCATGCACCATGAAATAACAACCAGTATTGGAAATACACTTAACAGCACTAACAAACTTGTCACGATTGAGTTAGCAAATCGGCTTGTTGTACCTTTACCTCGACGATAGTATTTCCAACCACCCCATATTGCAAAAATGACCAATACATTGATAAAGGTAAGGAATAAAACAATCACGCCACCTGCACCAGCGCCATATCCTAAGCCCATGATTGTTTCCTATAAATTTATGCAACTCATTTACCCAACATATACTTTTGGAATGTCGTTTCAAAAGCATGTAATTTATATTCTATCTACCTTTTAAAAGTTATGACATAGTCAAAATACGATGCATTATTCATACTTATTTCCAATTTTATGGGTTAATAATTTAAGCCAGTATTCATTTTAAAGCACCGACCTATTTTCATTATCAACTAATGTTACGCAGTAACATCAAAACATTTTTTATTTCTCAATAGAATTGGATACGCGGTAACGTCATCCGCAACGTGTTTGAGGCAGGACTACATCTATAAGTTAATGTTTCTGCGATATATCAATCAAAAGTTGGTAGTTGACGAGTTTTGCGGTGAGAAGCGAAGCTTCGCAAGATGGTTTCCTTGCGCAGTTTCACTGCTCATTTTTCCGAAACAAAAGTAGGTCAAGCTGAAAGCTAATCCTGAAATTGAAATTTTCGATGTACGACTCCGCCGAGTGTGCTCTAAAACTATTTGAAAGGTGCATTGTTTTTTTAAGTGCGTAACATCAATTATCAATAAAAAAAGCCCGTGGAAACGGGCAAGTTAAAACCAATCTTATTTATTTTTTCGTTAATTTCTTCGTTAAAAAATCAACAGCTTTGGCATAATGCGATGGCGTTACACGCTGAATCAAGTCTAGAATTTTTGCATCATTACCAATCAATACCCGTGCTTTATCTTGTTTAACAGCATCTAAAATCACTTTAGCGGCAACTTCTGGCGGAGTTTTTAAAACTTTATTAAATGAACGGCTGGCTTTTTCAGGATTCATACCTAAAGCGCGAATACTATCACTCATCCGTGCCGAATTGGCAATATTGGTACGAATACCGCCTGGATGCACTGACGTTACACTTACACCTGCATTTTCAATGTCTAATTCTTGACGTAAAGATTCGGTAAAACCACGCACTGCAAATTTAGTCGCGTTATAGGCACTCTGTGAAGGTTGAGCTGTTAAACCAAATAAGCTCGAAGTATTGATAATATGCCCTTCACCACTTTGTTTTAAATACGGTAAAAAGGCTTTCGTACCATAAACCACACCCCAAAAATTGATATTGAAAATCCATTCCAATTCATCATAACTCATCCCCTCAACGGTACTTGCAAGTGCTACACCTGCATTGTTGAAGATCAAATTAATTTGACCAAATTCATTGAAACAACATTCTGCCCATGCATAAACTGCCTCACGATTTGCCACATCTAATTTTGTAATGCTTACTTTTACGGGGTAATCTTTGAGTAAATTTAAAGTTTCAATCAAACCTTGTTCATTCATATCACTCAATGCTAAATGCGCACCTTGTTGTGCCAATTGAATCGCAAGTTGGCGTCCAATGCCTGAACCTGCACCCGTAATTGCTGCCACTTTCTGATTAAAATTTTTCATGAATGAATGTCCTAAAACCAAGTCACAACTTGATTCATTATAAATATTTGAATTGAATAATTTTAGAGTACAAAATTAAGTGACATGAATAAAATGATATTTTCTAATGCCTAACTATGTATAAAATTCATAATGATATTTAGAGAGAAAATAATAGCAAATGCATATCATTTTTATAACGAAGTATGATGCAATGCTGCCGTAAAGACAGATTTGATCAATATAAAGTTGAAATCAAATCAATTTTATACACACTCAACAATGGGAAAATGATGTACTGGATGTTGAAAAGCTTGATTTAGCCAAATATCCAACATCGGAATTTTCACATCCAATGCCAAAGGCAGTTTTTTTGGATTAAATTGCATTTGAGATAAATCCGTTCCCCATGCAATCAGATCAACATCCAAAGAAATTTGATGTGATGGTCGTACACGTCCTGAACCTGCTTCCATTTTTTTTAATAAAGCAATCATCTCATTGACAGATAAATGACTTTTGACGAGACATGCAGCATTCCAATAATCCGCACCGACACCATCACGACATGGAATTAGATAAATTTTAGAAAACGTTACTTCGCCCAAATGACAGATTTGAGCAAAAGCATTTTTAAAATTTTGTTGAGGATGGTTGTTACTCGCCAGTGCTAAGGCGAATATCGTTGCGGTGTCGTTCAAGACGAATTCCTACAGAATTTGCTTGCGGGATAATAGCAGGCTTACGGATCGTAATCATAATTGATTCAACCACTGGATAGGTAGTAAAAAGTGCATTTAATACTAACTTAGCTGCATGTTCGATCAATTTCGGGGCAGCTTCTTGAATCACTTTGGTTGAAATTTCACAAATTTCCGCATAATTCAAAGTATCGTCTAATTCATCTGAATTGGATGCTTGCTCTAAACTGGTTTGAATCGTGATATCGAGCATTAAAGGCTGAATGATTTGACGTTCCCAATTGAAATACCCCACCACTGTATCGACTTTTAACCCTTCAATGATAATTGCGTCCATGAATGTTTCCTTAGAATCCCCCCTTGCGGAGTATGCTCCTCACCTTTTATAAGGGGGACTTCCCAACTCTCTAATTTACAATATAAAAGAAAGCTCCTCCCTTTTATAAAGGGAGGTTGGGAGGGATTATTTAATCTATGAAGTTTACTTAGAAAATCAATGCTTCAACAACGAAGCAGGATCTAAATCTTGCACCATTTGCAAACGCTGATCTGCATAAATATCCGTATACGGCGCAAGCACACGCATGAAACGATCAAAATATAGCATTTGCTTAAATAACAATGCGAAATCACGTGGGAAACGGATGCCGTGACGCTCACCTACGCCAACCATATCCATCATGATGTCATTCAAATCTGAAGGATTAGAAGTCATGATTTGTGCAGGATCAGCCAATAATACACCACTAAATAAACGCTCTAAATCATCTGCAAGCACTTTGGTATCAATCTGCTGACTGGTCATGCCCATTTTCAGCATATTTTCAGCCATGAGTGGATAATCTGTCTTTTGTAGCGCATCCATAAATGCCATACACGCTTGCCACACTTCAGGTTTTAATTGACCCACAATACCAAAGTCAATAAAGCCGATACGACCATCTTCAAGCAACATCAGATTGCCTGCATGTAAGTCTGCATGGAACGATTTACAGAGCATCAGACTACCAAACCACGTATTCATCGCTGTGATCAATACTTGAGATGGATCTTTAGCCACTTTTTTAACCACGTCAAAGTCGGTTAATGGTACACCGTATAAACGTTGCATGGTGAGTACACGGCGAGTTGAATATTGGTGATAAACCTTTGGCGCAGTCGCAGCGGTATTTTGTGAAACATTTAAATAATTTACAAAATCATCGAGGTTTTGTGCTTCTTCAATAAAATCAACTTCACGCACCATACGGGTTTTAATTTCATCGACAATATCTGCCAATGAAGCAAATTTAACCTTTGGCACAGCTTTTTCTAAGATTTTTGTCGCCCAATGCAAAACATTCAAATCTGTATAGAGAATGGTTTCCACACCTGGCTTTTGTACTTTAATCACCACATCTTCGCCACTGACCAATTTCGCAGCATGCACTTGTGCAATTGACGCAGATGCAAGTGGTTTTTCTTCAATTGAAACAAAGATTTGACTCAAATCACGACCTGCAAACTCAGATGCCAAAACTTCTTGTACATAGCTAAATCGCAATGATGGAGTTTGATCTAAACAGCCTTGAAATTCTTCAACATATTCACGTGGAAAAAGTGATGGCGTACTGGCAATAAATTGTCCCAACTTAATATAAGTAGAACCCAGCGACTCAAACGTTTCACGCATTAACTTTGCATTACTCGGTTTTTCAGTCGCATATTTAATGCCTGCTTTGGCTGCGATTACCGCAGTTTCCCCCACTCGGGCAACTGAACGCAGACCATCTAGAAAGATATTATTTTTCATAATGTCAAAATAAAATTAAATTTGTCTGAGTGTAGCAAATTATTGAGCATTTGCAGTATGGCTTGCCTGACAGTTTGGACAATCTCTATCTTTTTCAAAGGCTAAAATTCGTTGTTTCATTGTTAAACCATCCCAAAGCATCAGTTTTTGCTTGAGCGGTGTTGCACCTAAACCTAAAAAGAGTAAAGCATGATGCGCTTGTAAACTCGCCATGACATTCGGTGTAGTTGCTAAAACGCCTGAATCTGCACAGCGTAAACTTTCATTTGCCTGTTGTTCTTTTGGGAATAGACATTCATAACATGCTGAATCCCCTTCGACCATAAACAATTGCCCCTGAAAGCCAATCGCAGAAGCACTAATTAACGGGACTTGTGACGATGTGCAAACTTGATTAACGAGATAGCGTGTCTTGAAATTATCACAACCATCGAGAACTAGATCTTGTTGAGAAATTAAATCTTGTGCATTCGATTGATCTAACTTATTTGTATAACTTTCAACTTGAATAAATGGATTGATGCTTTGTAATCGTTTGGCAAGAATTTCTGATTTATAGAATCCAACATCTTGTTCTGTATAGGCTATTTGGCGTTGTAAATTACTGATCTCAATAGTATCTGCATCAATTAAAGTGATTTTACCGACACCTGCACGCGCGAGTAATTCTGCTGTAGTACAACCAATCCCACCACAACCCACGATCAGCACATTGGCAAGTTTTAATTTTTCCTGTGCGTCTATGTCCCATCCATCTAACAAAATTTGACGTGAATAAAGGTGCATTTCTGCTTCGGTGAGTTCGAATTCCATATTCATGATGTACTCAATCGATTTTGATGTTACGCTTTACAATATAACACTTTTACAAAGCTATTATTCCAACCTTAATCAATATTTTAAGACAATGAACCTAAAAAAAATCTTTGGAACATTAACCACAATTTGTTTTGCATCAGCAATGCTCATTTATCACCTAACATTTCCACACCCAACTCCAAATCTTGAAGATATCAGGATTTATGAAACTGTTCCCAATCAATATTTTTCGCAATATCAACCTGCAATAGACATCGGTTTTAAAAAACCTGAAGTAAAAACTATGCAAATTCAAATTGATAAATCAAAAATGCGTTTAGAAGATATGACAGCTATAAAATCGCAACTTATACAGAATCATTGGCGAGTAATAAAAGAAACAAAGTATTACTTTGAATTATGTAATGGAAAAAATAACCAATTATCAATTCTTTTCCCAACTAATTCTCCCCAAACAACTAGTTCGGGATACGAGTTTAAATTTGATAATCTTAATCAATGGACTATGGACAACCACTATAATATTTCGGGAATTGATGTATGTGAAGAATCCTCTAAAAAATAATGAAACTTATGAACACCCTATTTATTTAAAATAAAAATTCCCATTAATGAATAATTCTAAGGTTTTATTTCTCATTTATTATTAATATATTGAAAATAATAATAAAAAAAGATACATTGAAGGAGAAAATATTTCCATTTGGAAGACAATCATGGAACTTGACCGCTACGACAAACAAATTCTTGAAATTTTAACCCATGAAGATATCAACCTAAACGAGCTGTCAGAACGAATCAATCTATCTGTCAGCTCTGTACATCGTCGGATCAAACACCTGATTGAAACCGATATTATGACCAATTTAAAACGTGATATTAATTTTCAAAAATTAGGTTTTAAACTGCATGTAATTTTACAAATCTCACTCAGTAAACACGATACTGACACCTTTGCTAAATTTCTAGAAGAGCTTGAAAATATTCCTGAAGTCATTAATGCGTTTTTAGTGACAGGACAAACAGCAGATTTCTTGGTCGAAGTGATTGCCAAAGACATGGAAAATTACAGTGAAATTTTACTGAAAAGAATCGGGAAAATTGAACATGTCGTTGCACTCCACTCTAGTTTTGTGATTAAAGAATATAAACAAGTATTTAACTGCACTGGCTTGTTGAATAGAGTTTAGTTGAACAATGTGCACGATTTTAAGTTTTAATATTAATGAAAAATAAAAAACGCACTCTGAGGTGCGTTTTTTTAATTCGAGGTTTTTTAGTTTGAGTAAGTTAACTTACATCGCATCTAATTCAGCCATTACTTCGTCAGTGAATTCAACGTTGGTATAAACGTTTTGAACATCATCTAAATCTTCAAACATATCAATCATTTTTACGATTTTTTTCGCTTGATCAATATCAGAAATTAATGCTTTTGTTGATGGGTTCATCGTCACTTCTGCATTGTCAGATTTTAAACCTGCTGCTGTTAAAGCATCTTGTACATCACCAAATGCTTCAGGAGTTGTGATGACTAAGATCTCTTCTTCATCCACTTCGATGTCTTCTGCGCCTGCTTCCAAAGCGATTTCCATGATTTTATCTTCTAAAGATACATCTTCAAAAGAAATTTCACCACGTTTTGTAAACATATAAGCCACTGAACCCGCAGTACCTAAATTACCATCCGTTTTAGAGAAACAGTGACGAACATCTGGAACAGTACGGTTTAAGTTATCTGTCATTGTTTCCACAATCACAGCTACACCACCAACGCCATAACCTTCATAAGTGACTTCTTTCAAGTCAGCATTTTCTTCACCACCAACACCACGCTGAACGGCACGGTTGATGGTATCGCGTGTCATATTTGCGACCAATGCTTTTTCAACAACAGCACGTAAACGTGGGTTAGATGCAACATCACCACCACCTAAACGAGCTGCTGTTACGATTTCACGAATAAATTTTGTGAATACTTTAGCGCGGCTCGCATCTTGTTTTGCTTTACGATGCTTTGTGTTAGCCCACTTGGAATGACCCGCCATGCGAAATATGCTCCTGTAGATTGGCCTTATGCCATATCAAATTTTTTGCAATTCTACCATAAGCGCTTTTTTTTGAAAAAGGGCTTATTTTTTAGATTTAGAACAAATTAAGTATTTTTTTGTTCAGGAATCACAATATCCAAGCCTGTATGCTCTTTATATAAGCGCTTGATTTCCGCCAAATCTTGATCTAAGTCTGTTGGATAGATCTTTCCAAAAATCCCACCCTGCTTTGTTTTAGAGTTTGCATACATCAAAACAATCGGAACACCAGCTGCTTTGGCAATATGCCAGAAGCCGGTACGAATCGGTTTACGTGCTTGACCTCGTTCTGCACGAGTTGCTTCAGGCGCAATCACCAAATTGAACTCATCATTATTTTGAAAATGCTCGACCATTTGCGAAACAATATCTTTGTTTGATTTACGATCAACTGGAATGCCCCCTATTTTTTCTAAAATAGGTTTCATTGGACCTTTAAATAGTTCTTTTTTAATTAAAGTATGAATTTTTATATCATAAATTTGGAAAATAGCGAGTGAAAGGACGGCATCCATCATTGAAGTATGTTCAAAACCAATAATAACTTGTTTTTTTTCTAATACACTTGGATCAACTTCGTATGACCAACCTGATAGCTTAAAAGTAAGCTCTCCTAACAACTTTTTCATAGAAACCTGCTGTCATAAAATCGTAATACGCAAATTGTCGGAGTAAAAACTAAAAAAAACAATCTCTATTCTGATTATTTTTTTACATTTGTATATTTATTTTGTTATTTATATTCTCCTATGAGTAAAAAGTAAATTTACTTAAAATGTGAAATAGTTTTTTCAATCTAAAATTTATGATAATTACCGCATATAAAAATCCAACATTCATAATAAAAAACAATGGTATAAGTGATTTTTTGTATTAAAATTAATCAAATAAATATATTCAGATTTCGATGAATCATATAGACTTTAGTCTTAATGAGCCACAAGCTCAAAATTCGAAAATGCGCAAAAGGATTGCAGCATGCTTATTACATTATTTGTTGTTATTGTTTCAGTATTTTTGATCATATGTGCTTGGAGCGCATTTGATATTTATTTAGATAAACGTAAACAAGCCAATCAATCACTCAATGTAATTGCCCAAAGTACTGATGATCATCAATAATTTAATATCTCCCCCTAAACAATGTTTAAAATTTATCCATTAAATTTAAGTACTTGTTAAAGTTCTTGTAATTCAATTTTATTTTCGCTAGTATTCTTCAACGAAAATACTTGCAATAGCAGTATTTATAGGGCCTGTAGCTCAGTTGGTTAGAGCAGCGGACTCATAATCCGTTGGTCCCCAGTTCAAGTCTGGGCGGGCCCACCATATTAAACCTCGTAGATCAATGATTTATGAGGTTTTTTATTATCTGTTGTAGAGAAACTGGCTTTAGCCTATGGAAACCACTAAATAGCGAATAATGTAAAAAATGACACGCCTATAATAAACCAAACCTCATACACATACTATTTACATGGTTTTTAATAAAATCAATCAATAACCATGAAACAACTCACCCAAAACTAGATACTGTCATAAGCCGTAGGAAGCCGCTCGAACTATCAATGCAGATTTAAAATCAAAGTAATACGACGCTATAAATACAAAAAATACTTAAAAATTTATTATATATTAATAATTTAATTCTATTCCCTTCCCCTAATAACTCCCCCAAAAACTAAGTAACGACCATTATTACTATACAATTACACATATCTTAATGATATTAATTATCATTATTGTTTGCATTAGCGATTACAAGCAAATACAATACGCAACACTTCCTTCACAATCCCCCCAAAATTAAGTGGTGTATTAACATGAATAAACAATTGATACTAAAAACACTTTCACTTTCTATTTTAACCGCGATGTCGTTTTCAACTTATTCTGCTGAAACACAAGATAAAACAGCTCAACTACAAACTATTGTTGTTACTGCAAGTAGTGAAGCTGTTGATATTAAAGAAGCACCTGCAAGTATCAGTGTCATTACGAGTGAAGATATTGAAAAACAACCTGTAGGTAGCATTGCAGAATTGTTAAGTAAAGTTCCGGGCGTAACTGGTGGTATAAGCCCATCGGGTGAAGGATCAAAAATTAAATTACGTGGTTTACCAGAAAATTACACTTTGATCTTAGTCGATGGCAAACGTATCGGGTCTTCACGTGATACAAATTATCGTCCTGATTTAGGTCGTCAAGATTTAAACTGGATTACACCAGACATGATCGAAAGAATTGAAGTTGTACGTGGCCCTATGTCATCGCTCTATGGTTCAGATGCAATGGGTGGTGTTATCAATATCATCACGAAGAAAATTCCAAATAAATGGGGCGGAAATGCAACGCTTAACTACACTCAACCAACTACATCTTCAGATTTAGGAACATCTCTACAAACAAGTATAATGGCTGCAGGCCCTTTAACGGATACTTTAGGTTTACGACTTACTGCTGGTTTAACAGAACGCGAAGCTGATAAAAAATACCTTGCAGGAAGTGGAACAACAGGTTCCCAAGATCAAAACTATAATGCAATGCTGCATTATAAGCCGTCTGATCAGCACTCATTAAGTTTTGAAGCTGGGCATAGCATTCAAAAAAATGAAAAAGGTTCTAGAATTAATCCAACCACAGGTGCTGAAGTTGCCACTAGCTGGGGTGCAGCAGAGTTGGAGCATAACTCAGTGAGTATTTCGCATGATGGTGAATGGAATATTGGTAAGTCGAAATTAAGTGCTTATTACAATGATTATGATTCAAGTATCGCAGACTCCATAACAAAATCTAATGAACTCATCGTTGAAGGCAATTTAACCATGCCTTTTGAAGCCGTATTTGATCAGGTATTAACTTTGGGTGGTCAATGGAAGAAACAAGAGCTCACAAATACTGACACCATCGGAACTCTACCAGGAGGAAGTTGGGATGGTCAAAGTTATACAAATCCTAAAGTAGACAATAAAAGCTGGGCTTTATTTCTTGAAAATAACATCAGCCTTTTAGACAATTTAAAATTGACCGTGGGTGATCGTTTAGATCATGATGATAAATATGGTACGCATCATAGCCCACGCGGTTATTTAGTTTTTAGCGCCACAGATGACTTAGTGATTAAAGGTGGGGTTGCAAAAGGTTTTCGTGCTCCGACTGTCAAAGAATCAACGCCTGGAGCTGCAACACAGTCTGGGGGTAATGGATGTAACGGCTTAAAAGGTCAAGTTTGGAAAGATATGGCTACAGGCAAAGATCTAACCTATATTAGTGGTGGATGTTATATGACAGGTAACCCTAATCTAAAACCTGAAGAAAGTACAAATTACGAAATAGGTGTCAATTATACTGGTTTTGGGACAGATCTAGGTTTGACATTCTTCCATACAGATTTTAAAAACAAAATTGCATATTCCCCTTTAGGTGTTAGAAACGGTGTTTGGTTCACACGTAATGAAAATATTCAAAGCGCTGTAACACGTGGCTTAGAAATGGTTGCAAATTTCCCAATTTTAGACAATTTAAAATGGAACAACAACGCAACCTACTTCTTAAAAGCTAAAAATGAGGATACAGGTACTACATTACTTACTACGTCAAAATTAACCATCAATTCATCATTAAATTGGCAACCTATTGATCCCTTAAATATTGATTTATCAGCGCAATACCTTGGTAAACAGTATTTAACTGAAAAGACTACAACCTCAACCATGCAAAAACCACATACCATTGTAAATTTAGCAAGCAATTATAAAGTGAATGATAATCTTACGATTCGCGGTGGTTTTATTAATTTACTGGATAAAAAACTTTCAAATGGATCTGATGCTTATTTAGTAGAACGTCAAAAAGTATTTGTAGGTGCAACCTATAAGTTCTAATTTTTTAAATTAGAAAATATTCAATAATCAATACGAAAGATTCCTACTTTGATAAATATTTAGGAATCTTTCTTCATTTTATTGAATTCAGTTTGCTGTAATTTAAACCTAACAACCAGTTTAAGCATAAGGCAACTAAAAAGAATCGCATATAAATTCACCTATGTCTGGAATAGTCTAAAAGCTGGTCATAGCACTAAAACTGCTAAGTTCCTATTGAAGCGAAACATACACCTCTATATAAACAACGTTCTGTTACGCACTTTCAGCGTTCTAAAAATCATACTTAGCTTTTCATTTTCAGCGCTTATTCAATAGAGCTTCTCCGCTATGATTTATTCATGGTTAAAAATTAAATTACGGAGAATTACAATGTTTGATATGCGTTTATCTCAAGAACGTGGTGCAGCACATCACGGTTGGTTACAGTCAAAACACAGTTTTTCATTTGCAGACTATTGGGATCCAAAACAAGTCGGTTTCTCAGATCTGTTGGTGATCAATGATGATACTGTAGCGCCATCCAAAGGTTTTGGTACCCACCCTCACCGTAACATGGAAATCATTTCCTATGTGCTTGAAGGTGCGCTTGAACACAAAGACTCGATGGGTACAGGTTCTGTGATTATTCCTGGTGACATTCAATTAATGAGCGCAGGCAGTGGTGTAGCGCACAGTGAATTTAACCATTCAGCACAGGAAAATGTTCACTTTTTACAAATTTGGATTGTGCCGAATAAAGTTAATACTACACCTGGCTATCAACAAATTAATATTGCCCCTGAAGACAAACGTGGCAAATTGCATTTGATGATTTCTGAACAAGGCGGTGACAAAACCATTGCGGTCAAACAAGATATTCGTATCTATGCAGGCTTGTTCAATGGTGATGAAAGCGCTGAATTCACGATTCCTGAAGGTCGTTATGTTTACTTACATGTCGCCAAAGGTAGCCTGTTGGTCAATGGTCAACTGTTCAACACCGGTGATGCTGCACGTATTCGTGAGGGTGGTACACTGAGTTTCAGTGGTGGTGATCAAGCTGAGATTCTTTTGTTTGATATGCGCCCAGAAGAACGTCCAAGCATGGCGTAATATTGAAAATTCTCAATAAAGTACTCAAAATGCCTTAGTTCGCTAAGGCATTTTTTTGCTCCAAATGTTTAAAGCTTTCTAGACTTTATTTAAAAAAAGCACCCTTTCGGGTGCAAAGCATGGAACTGTAAAATATTTTTCTTAAGAATTAACTCACCTGTTGAATCCCTTGCATCTTGGCAATTTCCTGTTGTTTTAATAAATTACGTTGAATTTTCCCGCTTGAGGTTTTTGGCAAACTCTCCACAAATTCAATCTCACGTGGATAAGAGTGTTTTGATAAACGAGAGCGGACATAATCCTGTAATTTGAGATTAAGCTCATCCGAACCAGTATATTGCGGTTTCAATACCACGAATGCTTTCACAATTTCAGTCCGTTCAGGATCAGGCTTACCAATGACTGCCGATTCAAGGACTTCTGTACATTCCAATAAAGTACTTTCGACATCAAACGGTCCAACACGATAACCTGACGTTGTAATGACGTCGTCAGCACGACCAATAAAATCAACCCCACCAAGCTCATTAAAACGAACTGTATCCCCTGTTAAATAATAATTTCCAACAAATGATTTACGATTATTACCACCATAGCCCTTAAACCATGTGAGTGGTGATCGTGAAAAATCGATTGCAAGCGTACCAATTCCGCCCTGTTCTACTTCTTCATTATTTTGATTCAACACGGCGAAACGGTGCCCAGGATTAGCAAATCCTGCCGAACCAATTTTAATCGGATGTTCTAAAGCATGATGATTACCGATCACCATGCCTAATTCAGTTTGTCCATATTGATCGTAAATATTGACCTCTAAATCATTTTTAAACCAATGAATCACCTCAGGTGTCAAAGGTTCACCTGCACTGCTGACTGCACGCAGATGTGATTTAATCGTTTCATCAAATTTTTCTTTAAAGCCAAAGAACATACGAAATGCTGTAGGCGAACCTGTCAAATTACTGACTTTATATTGACGAACAATCTCTAAAGCATTGTCCACACTAAACGCACGTTCATCCATGATAATACTATGCCCTAAACCCAATGGACCTGTGATGCCATAGTACAAACCATAAGCCCAACCTGGATCTGCGAGATTCCAAAAAGAATCTTCTTCACGTAAATCAACTGCATGGCGCATATATTCTTTGAATGCCAAGACTGCTTTTAATGGCACAGGTACAGACTTCGCCAAGCCTGTCGTTCCTGAAGTAAACATCATTAAAAAATCATCTTCAAAAGTCAGCATCACAGGCGATTGTTCAGCTGACTGCTGATTTACTTCTGTCCAAAAGTCAGGATCTTGTCTATGCGCAGTATCCTGTTGATGAACAGTGAGAATATTCGCAAGTTGAATAGCATTTAATTTTGGGCGTTGTTCTTCATTGGTCACGATCAATTGAGTTTGTGCAGTTTCAACACGATGCTCTATAGCTTTCGATTCAAATGCGGTAAATAAAGGCTGATAAATCGCACCGATCCGCCAAGTTGCAAAAATCGTAATCAGTAATTCAGGCGTACGAGGCAAAAGCCCTGCGATACAATCACCTTTTTTCAAGCCGATCTGTTGAAAATAATTGGCGAGCTTTGCCGATGCTTCTGCCAATTGTTCAAATGTCCACTGAGATGATTCACCATTTTTACCCTGCCAAATCAAAGCCACTTTATTTAAACCGATATAACGTTCACAGCATTCTTCATAGGCATTGATGGATTGAGGATTGCCGAACAATTGCGTTTCGATCAATTGTTCATAATCAAATTCTTGGTAGGCTTGTTCTAGTGTTTTCATGTCCATATCCTTGTTTCAATTATACAAATCATCTCGATTTGTCTGTCCATTTAGCTTTTTGCTATTTAGGTTTTTAGCTTTTATTAAACATGTTGAATCATTCAACACGCTGACTGATGTCTATAGATAATCATGATTAGAATTTGCACACAATTTCCAAATACCTCAATTGTGTTGCAGTTTTTGAACAACCTCATTTACACATTAATTTTGCACAATAAAAAAGGACGAACATCTATTCATCCTTTCATTTTAGTTATTGAATTTTAAAATATTAACTGATGTTATTCATTGGGAAAAAATCACTCATTTTTTAAATTGTCTTAATTCTTCTCGGCAGAGTCTTACATCAAAAGTTTTGATTTAGGGATTAGCCTTCGGCTCGAGGTACTTTTGTTTCGGCAAAAGTACCCAAAACCATTGTCATCCGCAAAACTCGTCAACTTCCGTCAAACAGTTGAATGCATCGCAGAAACATACCTGATTAGAAGTAGTCCTGCCTCAAACACGTTGCGGATGACGTTATCGCGTATCCAATTTTATCGAGAAACAAAAGCTGTTTTTATGTTAATGCGTAACATCAGAATATAAGTTTCAAATGCTAATTCAAAATGAGTGCTAAATACCTCTATTGAGCCTGTATCACTTCCCGTGCAATCACCAAGCGCTGAATATCAGAAGCCCCTTCATAAATTTGACTGACACGTACATCACGATAAATCCGCTCTACAGGAAAATCAGACACATAGCCATAACCACCATGAATTTGTATCGCATCCGAGCAAACTTTTTCAGCAATTTCCGAAGCGAATAACTTCGCCATCGAGGCTTCTTTTAAACACGGCAGTCCTGCATCTTTTAAACAGGCCGCATGGTAAATCAACTGTCTTGCCGCTTCGATCTGAGTCGCCATATCTGCTAAACGGAATGCCACTGCTTGATGTTGAACCAATTCCACACCAAAAGCTTTACGCTCATTGGCATATTCCACAGCTGCATCCAACGCTGCCCTCGCCATACCAACACATTGTGAAGCAATACCAATACGCCCTGATTCCAAATTGGACAATGCAATCTTGTAGCCTGCACCTTCTTGACCCAATAAATTTTCTGCGGGAATCCGACAATTCTCAAAAACAATCGTTGCCGTATCTGAACAATGTTGTCCCATTTTGTCTTCGATTCGAGAAACGATATAACCTGGTGTATTTGTTGGAACAATAAAACAGGAAATTCCTTTTTTCCCTGCGGATTTATCGGTAATGGCAAATACAATCGCCACTTGGGCATTTTGTCCTGTGGTAATAAATTGCTTAGTACCGTTAATGCCCCACGAATCCCCATCACGTTCCGCTTTACACAACAACGCACCTGCATCAGAGCCGGCTTGTGGTTCAGTTAAGCAGAAACAACCAAGCCACTCACCTGTAGCGAGTTTTGTTAAATAATCTTGTTTTTGTTGTTCTGTGCCATATTTTTGAATAATTCCACAAGGCAATGAATTTTGTACACTGACAATAGTGGAGATCGCACCATCACCTGCGGCAATTTCTTCAATCGCAGCCACCAATGAAATATAATCTAGCCCTGCACCACCCCATTGTTCAGACACGGTCATGCCTAGAGCGCCTAATTCACCTAATTCTTTCAGTTCTTGGGCAGGAAATTGCGAAGTTTTATCGCGTTCAGCCGCAGTCGGTTTCAGTTTATTTTGCGAATAGTTTCGCATCATATCCTGAACCATTTTTTGTTCTTCATTTAAAATCATTTAAATATCCATCCCTGTAATATTCTGTTTTTACACACTTGCATTTTTAAGTCTGTTCTAAAAATAATTCGAAATCTTAAATTTATTCACTCACAATAAAAATTTATATTGGAAGTCCCTTCTCCCATTGGGAGAAGGCTAGGATGAGGGGAATTGCTGCAAGAAAATAAAAAGTTTAATTATTTAAACGTACAGAACGATATGCCTCATCTTTTTAAAAAAATAAAACTCGCATTGTGAATTGGGTATCGTTAAGAATTTACAATCACTTCGGTTGCATACGAATTGCGCCATCTAAACGGATCACTTCACCATTTAAATAGCCATTTTCACAAATATGCCCAACCAAATGTGCAAACTCTTCAGGCTTTGCCAAACGTGGTGGATATGGCACCATCGCACCTAAAGCATCTTGAACATTTTGCGGTAAGGCTTTCAACATAGGGGTTTCCATGATCCCTGGCGCAATCGTCATCACCCGAATATGTTCACGTGCCAATTCACGTGCCAATGGTAAAGTCATTGCAACCACCGCACCTTTTGAAGCTGAATATGCGGTTTGACCAATTTGACCATCAAAAGCCGCGACAGAGGCTGTATTGATAATCACACCACGTTCTTCTTCACCTGCTTTTAGCTCATAACGTGAAATCACATCAGCAGCAAAGCGCAACATATTGAACGTACCTGAAACATTAATATTTAGAACTTTTTGGAAATCTGCCAAAGCATGAATACCATTTTTACCCAAAACTTTTGCCGATGGTCCAATGCCTGCGCAGTTAATCAAACCATTCAATTGACCATAATCTTGTTCAACATTTTTGAAGAATTGCTCAACAGCAACTTCATCCGTCACATCCAATTGAACGAATTTAGATTTTTCACCTAAACGCTTTTGCATTTCTTCGCCAAGTGCTTGGTTCATATCGACCATAATCACTTTTGCACCTTGCCCAACAAGGTGTGTAGCCGTTGCAGCGCCAAGACCTGAAGCACCGCCTGTAACAACAAAAACTTTTCCTTCAATTTTCATTTTATTTTCCTGATTGTTTAAAAATTTTTTGAATAGCAGTTTCAAATTGTGAGTTTTGAATCACAAGCTTTGAATGGCAAATCATACTTTTTCGACTTAAGATGCAGAGTAAACATTGTCAAGCTTGAGTACAATTTCCAAAAGTTGCATCCTGTATGATGGATTTGGACAATTTAAAATTGCCTGTGCAAAAATCAATCACAAGATAATGGAATAGACCGTGATTAATCAACAATTCAGTGAAAATAAAGGCACCATTTCAATTGCACTCGTACAAGAAGCGCTGATTGATGCTACGCAAAAGGGCTTTGATCCTCATCACATTCTAAATCAAGCAGAAATTCCACTTGAATTGTTTCATGCACCCAAAGCACGGATTTCAGTTTCGACCTATGCAAAATTATGGACTGAAATTGCCAATGTGATGGATGACGAATTTTTCGGTATGGACAGCCATCCTATGCGCCGTGGTTGTTATAAATTATTGTCTAAAATGGTCATGCATACAGACACGCTTAGAAATGCAATTGAACAAATACTGCAATATTTCAATTTTATTTTGGATGATTTTTCCAGCAAACTGATTATTGATGAAAATTATGCATACATTGTCATTACTAATAAATTACAAAATAAAAGAATGTTTTCCTATGCCACCTATATCATGCTGATTCATAGTCTGATCTGTTGGTTGGCTGATCAACGGATTATCCTGAATCAATTACAATTAAAATGCACCCCTCCAATCGATGACCAAGATTACCGCGTGCGTTTCTGCGAAAAAATCAGCTATAACGCAGATGAAAATTATCTGCAATTTGATGCCAATTATTTAAATATTCAAATTAAACGTGATCAAAAATCATGGTATGAATTCATCAAAAATAGCCCTGAAAACTTACTGATTCGTTTTAAAAATCCTTTAGCGCTCAGCTCAATCATTCGAAAACAACTGCTTTCAATTACCCCATGTGAATGGTTGGAACTGAGTGAACTTGCACAACAACTCAATATTTCCGAAGCGACATTTCAACGCCGTTTAAAAAATGAAGGTATGAGTTATCAGCAACTTAAAAATGATATTCGACGTGACATGGCGATTGATTTGCTCACACAATCGACGGACAGCTTACAAGACATCAGTGATCAGTTGAATTTTCAGGATGTCAGTGCCTTCCATCGTGCATTTAAAAAATGGGTAGGCGTTAGTCCAGGCGCTTACCGTGATCTACAAAGTATTGGCTGATTTTTTAAATATTTGTGTTTAGAAAACCATCTCCATGATTTTAGAAAATATTTACAGTTCGTCTGAATAAGATTGCTTTTTAAACCAATTCGGTATAATTTTCACTCAATTTAGAGCAGTCTTTCTGCTCACTCCTGCGTCAAACTCCTCCCCTTTAATCACCTTCAGGTCACTACCATGATTAAGATGATTGATGTACTAGACCACAATCTAGTTCAAAATTTTATCCATTCACTTTCTGCTCAAAATGAACATTTCGATGAATTAATCGACGGCATACTCAATGCGCCCGATCAAGATTTTGACCATGCAATGCAGCATTTTTTTAGCAATAATAATCCACTTGATCTTGCTCAAGCACTTGATATTACCCAAGATCGCTTGAATGCAATTCGTTCGGGTTTAGCAATGCAAAAAGAAAATCTTGCTGACACTGCAAAAATCGTTGCATTGTGTCTCACACTCGAAACAGGCAGCCTAGACCAAATTGAAATTGCGGATTGTTTAGAAGACTATCTTGTATAAAAGTCACTTAATTATAAAAACGGTATCTCTATGATGCCGTTTTTTATATATTCAGAAAAATATACTAAGAAAATTATTAGATAAGTGTTTCATTTAATTGTCTATAATATAGATTACACAAATTAAATATTAAAATTACATTTAAAATAAAGCACTTAATTAAAACATAATAATTAATTCAATTTTCATGAAGTCTTTATCTATTTTTCTTTTTTGTACTTACATCGTAAAAACTATACATATCTATTCTGTTTTCTCTTTGAATTTTATGGAGTATTTATGAAATCTTTCGGCAAAAAATTGACAACGCTTGTTTCAGGTCTGACTCTTAGCTTGACAGCCACCTCATCATTCGCAGCCATTCCTACAACATTAAAACTTGACTATGCTTACTACGCACCAACAAGTTTAGTCGTCAAAGAGCAAAAACTGTTAGAAAAAGCTTTACCTAAAACAGAGGTCAAATGGGTCTTTAGCCAAGGCAGTAACCGTTCACTTGAATATCTAAATAGTGGCAGTATAGACTTTGCCTCAACAGCTGGACTAGCTGCAGTATTAAGTCGTGCCAATGGAAGCCCAATCAAAACTGTTTATATTCAAAGTCAACCAGAATGGACAGCATTAGTCGTTGCTAAAAATTCAACGATCAAAACTTTAAAAGATTTAAAAGGGAAGAAAATTGCGGCAACCAAAGGAACTGATCCGTTCCTTTTCACGCTTCAAGCACTTGAAACAGTTAATTTAAACAAACGAGATGTTCAACTTGTTCATTTACAGCACCCAGATGGCAAAACTGCATTAGAACGTGGACAAGTTGATGCTTGGGCAGGTCTTGACCCACTTATGGCTTCAGCCCAATTACAATCAGGTGCTAAACTTCTTTATCGTAATATTTCATTTAATAGCTATAGTGTTTTAAGTGTAAAAGATCAATTTGCAACTCAAAGTCCTGAAGCTATTGATGCCGTCATAAAAGCCTATGAACAAGCACGTAAATGGGCAAAAGCAAATCCTGACAAACTTGCCGAACTTTTAGCGCGTGAAGCAAAATTACCACTCGAAGTTGCAAAACTTCAACTCAGCCGAACCAACCTCGATCAGAATATTCCAACAGCGAAACATTTAAATGCGTTGAAAAAAGCAGGAACAATTTTGAATGAAGAAGAATTAGTCCGCAAAGGCACCAATGTCAACCAAGTAATTGATCAATTATTTGATAGTAAATATGCGCAAAAGGTTGTTGGGAAATAATGAATAAAATTTCGGCTTCAGCAGTCAATACAATTGCACCTACGGCTGTCAAAAAAGTTGTTATAAAAGCCAAGCTCATTAAATGGTTAAAAGCAATAACCATCCCAGTTTTGTTCATTTTACTCTGTGAATATTTTGTTCGTGCTGGTTGGGTTGAACCATATCTTCTTCCAGCACCGAGTAGCTTATTTGAATCTTTTAAAGATCTAGTCAATGGCGATTTATTCACGCATGTATATACCAGTACATGGCGAGTTTTTTTCGGTTTTTTTGTGGGTAGTGCTCTTGGACTGATTATTGCAATTGCGGTGGGTTTGAATCAACACATTGAAGAATTTTTAGAACCAACATTCTCAGCGATTAAATCAATTCCGAGTCTTGCATGGATTCCTCTATTGTTGTTATGGCTAGGAATTGATGAAGCTTCTAAAATTACTTTAATTGCGATTGGGGCTTTCTTTCCAACTTATACCAATACCGTTTCAGCCATTCATGGTGTAGATAAAAAATTACTGGAAGTCGCCAAAGTCTATCGCTTGAATTATTTACAAACTATTTTTCAAATCATACTCCCTGCTGCTTCACCAGGAGTTTTAGTGGGTTTAAGAAACAGTTTAAGTTTGGCGTGGATGTTTATGATTGCTGCTGAATTAATCGCTGCAACACAAGGCATAGGTTATTTACTGAGTGATGGTCGTGAAACCTCCCGACCAGATATAGTGATTATCGCAATCATTTTATTGGCAGTACTGGGTAAATTGACCGATACGCTGATGAAATGGATTGAAAACTGGCTTTTACGCTGGCGAACCTAAATCATGAAGAAATACGGCTTTTACTCAGCCGTTTTTTTTATTTTCCTATTTGAAACTTGCATTTATAGTTTTGTCTATGAAACACTGGCAAAGTTATATGTAGGTAAACAGCATGATCATCCGAGATAAAAGTAATAGCTTTGCCCTGCTATTCGCATGGCATGGCACGATTCTTCCTAAAGTATTACCTGCCTTAAGTATAGTCGTACTGATCTCGACGATCATCGTGTATTTATCCTCACAGCATTATTT
This sequence comes from Acinetobacter sp. WCHAc060033, assembly GCF_004209125.1. Classification (NCBI taxonomy): domain Bacteria; kingdom Pseudomonadati; phylum Pseudomonadota; class Gammaproteobacteria; order Moraxellales; family Moraxellaceae; genus Acinetobacter; species Acinetobacter sp. WCHAc060033. The sequence goes on from NZ_SGSW01000024.1 coordinate 60,250, forward strand.
TACGTTTCCTGCTGTACCTGCGATTGGTTTCACTGTTTTTGGGATTATTTTGTCAATATTTCTGAGCTTTAGAAATACGGCATGTTATGATCGCTGGTGGGAAGGACGTAAACTGTGGGGCGCTTTAATCGCCACTTCTCGCCATATTTCACGTGATAGTCATGTCTTGAATGATAATGAACGCAGAATCATGATGTATCGTGTAATGCTATTTACAGGTTTACTGCGCAATCGACTTAGAAATAGTTCACAATCTATTGAATATTATCGTGATAAAGTAAATTTCAATGAACAACAATTCAATGCGCTCTCCTCACATATCAATGCATCACAATTTGTCTTGGAAGAAATCCAAAAGTCCTTGGTACAATCCCTAAAATCAGGTGAAATTTCCGATATTATTTACCAAGGGTTGAATCATCACATTGTAGAATTAGGTGCAATTCAAGCAGGCTGTGACCGTATTTTAAGTACTCCTTTGCCTTATTCTTATTCAGTTTTATTACATCGTACTGTGTATTGTTTTTGCCTGATTCTTCCCTTTAGCTTGGAATCAAGTCTAGGAATTTGGACACCTGTGATTGTCAGTTTGATAGCTTATTTATTTTTAGGATTAGATGCTTTAAGTGCTGAACTTGAAGAACCTTTTGGTTTACAGGACAATGACTTACCTTTAAATTCAATCACTCGACTGATTGAAAGAGAAATGCTGACGTCATTGGGCGAAGAATTACTAGAACCGATTCAATTAGTGAGAAGTAATTTGACTTAACAAAGAAGTCCTCTCTCCCTTTGGGAGAGAGTTAGAGAGAGGGAAAGTTGAGGCTGTAAATAAAACTAACTCTGCCACTGTCCCAAAGTCACACGATCATTCCCACCATAATCTTTTACAGTACGAACTTCCTTAAAACCCGCACCCTTAAAAATATTGCGAACCGCTTCACCCTGATCATAACCATGCTCAAGGACAATCCAACCATTAACGGCTAACCACTTCTTGCCCTGCTGAATAATATGCTCAATATCCGCCAAGCCATGATTGTCTGCCACCAAAGCACGCTCAGGTTCAGTCGCAAGATTTGCCATGTGCTCATCATCAGCATCAATATAAGGCGGATTCGACACAATCACATCAAAATATTGACGATTTAAAGCCTTAAACCAACTGCCTAAAAAGAACTTCACATGATCCAACTCATGCTTTTCAGCATTATGCAAAGCCACTTCTAAAGTCGGTTCATAAATATCTGTTGCAGTCACTTGCCACTCAGGACGTTCACTAGCCAATGATAAAGCAATAGCACCTGTACCCGTACCCAAATCAACAACACGGCAATCTTCAGGCAATTCAAGTTTTAAAACAGTTTCCACCAAGATTTCAGTATCAGGACGAGGCACTAAAGTATCTTTAGTTACCGTTAAATCAAGCGTCCAAAACGGTTGCGAACCTGTGACATACGCCAAAGGCTCACCTTCAGCAATACGTTTCAAACCATCCACATATTGCTGTTCTTGTTTAACTGTCAGTTCTTGCTCTTTTTTCATCACCAAATCAAAAGAATCAATTTTGGTAATGTGCTCAAGCAACCATGCATTTTCTTGGCGTTCGTAGCTTTCAGGTTCACCACGTAAGGCTAAAGCCTGTGCAATATTCACTTAGCCACCATTTTGCTGTGCAAGCATCGCAAGCTGATCCGCTTGATATTCACGATGTAAACTATCTAACAATTCTGTCAAATCACCTTCCATCACCGCATCCAACTTATATAAAGTTAAATTAATACGGTGATCTGTCATACGACCTTGCGGATAGTTATAAGTACGAATACGTTCAGAACGGTCACCCGATCCGACGAGATCACGGCGCATTTCCGAAGTTGCAGCATCGGCAGCAGCACGTTTAGCATTTTCCAAACGAGAAACTAATAAAGCCATCGCTTTAGCTTTGTTTTTATGCTGTGAACGCTCGTCCTGACATTCCACCACTGTTCCAGTCGGTAAATGAGTAATACGCACTGCCGAATCGGTTTTGTTAATGTGCTGACCACCCGCCCCCGAAGCACGGTAAGTATCAATACGTAATTCTGATGGATTAATTTCAACCGTGGTATCAACATCAATTTCAGGGAGAATCGCCACAGTACATGCTGAAGTATGTACACGACCTTGAGATTCAGTCGCAGGAACACGTTGCACACGATGTGCACCACTTTCAAATTTCAAGCGACCATAGACGCCTTCACCATTAATCAGGCAAATAACTTCTTTATAGCCACCGTGTTCGCCTTCATTTTCAGACAGAATTTCAATACGCCAACCTTGTGTTTCGGCATATTTACTATACATACGATATAAATCACCAGAGAAAATCGCAGCCTCATCACCACCTGTTCCAGCACGGATTTCCAAATAAGCAGAGTTGGCATCATTCGGATCTTTTGGAATCATGAGAATATTTAAATCAGCTTCAAGCTGTTCGATTAAAGCTTTATTCTCTTTAATCTCTTCAACCGCCATTTCTTTGAAATCTGGATCTGCCAGCATCACTTCAGCAGTTTCAATGTCTTCTTCAGCTTGCTTATATTGCTTCCAAACATTGGTAATTTCAGTTAAATCATTATGCTCACGTGACAAATTACGGAAACGCTTATTGTCTGAAATAACTTCTACATCAGCCAATAATGCTTCTAACTCTTCATGTCGATCACAAAGTTGATCTAATCGTAAACGTAACGATTCTTTCATTTTAACTACATTCTCAATCTAAGCCTTAACCAACTTCAATGCCTGATCTACCGTGCATTTCAAAGTCGCTAAGAAAATTCTAAAATTGCGCATAGTTTAACGACTATGACTTTTAAATGACACTGTTATCTCGACAGGAAAATACAAACTTGCGAAATTAACTTTTATATTTCAAGTAAAACCACATTCATGCCCCACATTTTCTTCTCAATTTTCATTTTTGTTTTTAAATTAGCCGTTTAAGTCACATTGTTAATAGAAAACATACATTCAGATACCAAACACTATCAATTAACAGGATCATCTCCACATTTTCAGGAAAAATTTTTGTTACATTTACCTCATCGAAAAGAGAGATAGAGCTGTCCGATTATTCAGGACATGGAGCAACATATGAAATTAAATACATTATTATTGAGTACTGCTTTGACAGTAACTTCATTATTTACAATGAGCGCTCATGCAGACAACTCAACTCGAATTGCCGCTACTTCAGCTTTAGGTAGTGTTGCGGGTACCGCAATTGGTAAACAAATGGGTGGTAACACTGGTGCAATGATTGGTTCAGCAATCGGTGGCGCAGGTGGTGCCGCAGTTTCTACAAATCGTCGTGACCGTACAGCTGCTGCGATTGGTGGTGGTTTAGGTGGTGTTGGTGGTTATACCGTTGGTAAAAATGTTGGTGGAACAACGGGTGGTTATATTGGTGCTGCCGCAGGTGCTGCGGGTGGTTCGGTTCTCGGTAAAAAAGTATCTGAAGACCGCCATTATGATCAACGTAAGTACAATAAAAAGTACTACAAAAAGCATCGTCGTCATAACCACTAAAACGTGGATGATCTGAAAAGCACCTTTGGGTGCTTTTTTCGTTTTAATGTATTCATCTATTTAAAAATTATAAATTTAAAAACCAAAAGTTGCTGCTAAATTCACTTGATGATGAATACCTTTTAGATTGTTGGATGTCTATTATTTACCACACACATATCCGAAGATTAATTGATTTTAGAAAATCGTGAATTAACCAAACAACAAATGAGACCTATTTTTACAATCAAGCTCTATGAGAGTCATAACCACACTGAATGATTTGGAATTATTTACAGCAAAATAGCATAGAGAAATTCATTTTAGAACAATGAAATAAAGCTTTATTTTCTCTATTGCACGCTCATCCACATCAATTTTTAATATTTAAAATAAAGGCATTCTAAATAGAAACATAACATATTGTGAATTATAGACTTATTTAAATTATGAATAAAAATCATAGATGGAAAATACAATCTAGACACAAAATTGTGAAATTGATTACATCCGTATCCATAATTATTGCTATATGTTTCGATATGATCATCTCAAGTTAAATAATTCGAAGAAGCTTCGACACGGAGTTTGAAATGAAAATACAAGCAATATTTGGTGCAGCGGTAATCGCAACAGCAATGATTTCAACTGCTCATGCAGGTAACTCAACCAATACAGCATTGACCTCTGCCCTTGGTGGCGTAGTTGGCGCAGCAATTGGTCAACAAATGGGTGGCTCAACAGGTGCAATGATCGGGTCAGCAATCGGTGGTGGTGTCGGTGCAGGCGCAGCATCAAATAAACGTGACCGTAATAGTGCAATTATCGGTGGTGCTTTAGGTAGTGCAGGTGGTTATACCGTTGGACGTAATGTAACAGGTACATCAACTGGTGGTTATATTGGTGCAGGTCTAGGTGCAGCTGGTGGTGCTTCGCTTGGTAAAAAAGTCAGCGATGACCGACGCTATGATGATCGTTACGGCGATAGATATGATAACCGTTATGATCGATACGATGACCGCTATGACCGCAGCCGTTATGGATACCGTAATACCAATTATCGTTATAATGATCGTGGATACCGTAAAGACAACGGCAACCATTATGGTCAGTACAAAAATCAAAACCGTTGGAAAAACTGGAAAGACTAATTTCTCTGAAATACCAAAAGCACTTTCGAGTGCTTTTTTCATGTCTACGGTAAAACCATTTAAAAAACCAAAATAATAATGACTTAAACACATGGAAACAAAATATCGAAAATTATCGATATACATTTCACATTTCATATCGTATTATTTCGATATATGAATTAAAGAGTTTAAAAATGTCAGTTTCAACAGACAATTCGTTTAACAACACCAAGTTCTCAATACTTGAACTTGCACCTGTCCGTGAAGATCAAAATGCTGAATTCTCCCTTAAACATGCCTTAGAACTTGCGCAGCATGCTGAGCGTTTAGGCTATGACCGACTCTGGTTAGCTGAACATCACAACATGGATGGTATTGCCAGTTCAGCAACAGCAGTTTTATTGGGCTATATCCTTGCCAATACACAAAATATCCGTGTGGGTTCAGGTGGTATTATGCTACCTAATCATGCGCCTTTGGTTGTCGCTGAACAGTTTGGAACTCTCGCCACACTTTACCCAAACCGTATTGAGCTTGGACTAGGGCGTGCGCCTGGTACAGATCCAATGACCATGCGAGCGCTTCGACGTGGTCGCCAAGAAACTGAAGATCAATTTCCACAAGATGTTTTAGAAATTCTGAGTTATTTTGCTGACACTCAACCTAATCAAAGAATTAAAGCCACACCAGGACAAGGTACACATGTCCCTGTATGGTTATTGGGTTCAAGTTTATTTAGCGCGCAGCTTGCAGCAAAATTAGGTCTACCCTATTCATTTGCCTCACACTTTGCGCCAAGAATGCTAGGACAAGCCATTCAACTTTATCGTGATAATTTTGAACCATCGCAATATTTGGACAAACCCTTTGTGTCGATGGGCGTTCCAACTGTAGTGGCACCAACCGATGAAGAAGCACAATATTTAGCGACCAGTGTTTACCAACGGATTCAAGCCTTATTAACAGGACAAAGTTTAAAACTTAAACCACCTGTGGACAGTATGGAGGGGCGTTGGTCTGTTTCCGAAAAAATGGCAGTGCAAAACTTCTTAGGCATGGCACAAATTGGTTCTCCTGAAACAGTAAAAACTGGTCTTGAACAGCTTTTAGAAAAATACCAAGTCGATGAATTTATTTTTACTTGCGATATTTATGACACAAAAAAGCGTTTAGAAAACTTTAGCTTATTGATGGATTTGAAAAAATAATACAGACATAGTCACTTTTCCTCTTTACCAAAATGAGACGCCATGTTTCATTTTGGTTTTTTTAATTAAAAAAATAAAAACGACATCACATTTATTTGATTTTTAGCATAATTTTATAATTCACATCGCTTTATGATTTTTCATCAATAGAGACCAACTTGAAATAAATTGCCATCTCTTTTCAAATCAGCATAATAGATCATATAAAAATCTATAGAAAATCAATAAGAGGCAACCATGAATCAATATATCAACAAACCCACCCCCGCTTTTATTGCCGTGAGTTGGATTGCCTTGCTTGCAGGAGCTGCAGCTTATTGTATTGGCTTATTCAACGCACAAATTCAGTTGAATGAAAAAGGCTACTACCTCATTCTCATTCTTTATGGTTTGTTTTCTGCTGTTTCATTACAGAAAATTGTTCGTGATAAATTAGAAGGTCAGCAAGTGACTGCCATTTATTATGGACTATGTTGGGCTTCGGTCGCGATTTGCATTGTACTTTTAGCTTTAGGGTTATGGAATGCAACCATGACTTTAAGCGAAAAGGGTTTTTATATCATGGCATTTTTATTGAGCTTATTTGGTTCTGTTGCTGTTCAAAAGAATATTCGAGACCTAGAATACTTGCGCACACATAATACTCAAGAATTACCTCATATCACTCAAAACATCGAGTCAAAAGAGATTGAAAATAAAGAAGATGTTTTATAATCTCTAAAATTAAAACGATAATTCACACATTATATGGCGAATTCTATCAATCCAATTTGTATATTTTGGATAGATAGAATTCGTATCAAATCAAATAAACTTTCAAAGTATTTTTCTCAAAATCAATCGTCAATACCAAAAGCTTGAGGATGACTGGCAAGCTTGCACAAACTCAAGCAAAATTTCTGAGTTGGATATATAAGTAAATATGGAACGAACCGCTGTTCATAAATAAAAAAAGGAAAGAATATGCTCGACAGGAACAAGAGCCAAACCGAAGGTTTTTTTCAAAATTTACCTGAGTTTTTTAAATGCTATAAAGGTAAATGTATCGCTTCATCTGAGATCAAAATGACGGACTTTTCAGGATTAAAGGTCGCGATTATTGGTGCTGATCAATTGACAGTTACCCATTTAGATCACATTTTAAATTCAGCTGAATTTGTTAAAGTATTTCAGATCGCCCCTGCCTTTATCTTGCCTCAGACTGAAAAAGGTGTGCAAAAACTGGTTTCACATCCCCTGATTATTAAAAACCGTCGTTTGTTTAATCAGCGAGTTAAATCCATGTTGTCTATTCGTTTTCTAGAATCACAAGTCCAAGAACAATGGTTAAAACGTCAACTCATGCCGAATTCTGCAGCAAAAACCAAAGTATTTTTTAAATCAGATAGCTATTACAAAGCACTACAACGCAATAACTGTCAGTTAATTACTTGGCCCATCGTTAAAATTACAGAAAATGCGATTCAAAGCATGGACGGTGTTGAACATTTTGCAGATTTGATGATTAGCACTTATTAATTCCCCCCAATTCTAAGCGAAGTCTTCTTTGAGACTTCTCTTACCCCCATTTTTTCAATGGTTTTTCTAAGTCCAAAATGGTTCATCACATCAGCAAGCCTTTTCAATCCTGATTCAAAACGATTTAACCGCCTAATTCCTAATTCCTAATTCCTAATTCCTAATTCCTAATTCCTAATTCCTA